>CANGCZ010000152.1 GCA_947452325.1 Comamonadaceae bacterium
GCTTGGAAGAGGTGTTCAAAGCCTTGGGTTTGCCCATGCCGCAAGAAAGTGACGCGGTCACGCTGACCGCGCCGGATATCGCGGAGAACGGTGCGGTGGTGCCCATGACCATGGCCAGCAGTTTGGTGGGTATCAAAAAAATGCTGTTGCTGGTGGAGAAAAACCCGTCGCCCTTGATTGCCCAGTTCATGGTCAACCCGGCGGTAGACACGCAATACCAGACCCGCGCAAAGATGGGTGAATCCTGCGATGTCTACGCCGTCGCGGTGATGCAGGATGGCAAAACCCTGTTTGCCAAAAAAGAAGTCAAGGTCACGCTTGGCGGTTGCGGCGGTTGATACACAGCATCAAGGAGAAACAACATGGCAGATCCAATGCGCATACGCGCGCAAGCAGCAGGTTTGAAAATCAATGTGCGGGTGCTGATGAGCCACGAGATGGAATCCGGTCAGCGCAAAGACGGCAACGGCGCGCCTATCCCCGCTTGGCACATACAAGAGGTCAGCGCCAGCCACAATGGGACCGAGGTTTTGAATGCCGAATGGGGCCCGGGTGTATCCAAAAACCCTTATTTGCAATTCACCATCAAAAACGGCAAAGCCGGTGACAAAGTCAGCGTCACCTGGAAAGACAACAAAGGCGAAAGCCGTACCGACGAAGCCACGGTGAGTTGACATGGGCGTGCATGCGATTTCAAAAACCGCCGTGTGGGTGCTCGTGGCCTTGGTCAGTGCCCCGGTGATGGCAGAAAAAAACGCCACCGACAGCATCGCCGAATACCGCGCCATGTTGCAAGACGGCAACCCGGCCGATTTGTTTGAGGCCAAAGGCGAAGACCTGTGGAAGCAAGCGCGCGGGCCGAACAAGGTAACGCTTGAACAATGCGACTTGGGTAAAGGCCCCGGCGTGGTTCAGGGCGTCTGGGTCGAGTTGCCGCGTTACTTTGCCGATACTCAACAAGTGCAGGATCTGGAATCGCGTTTGCTCACCTGCATGGAAAGCTTGCAAGGCTTTGACGCGCATGCCATACGAAACACGCCCTATGGCAAAGGCGAGCAGGCCAACATCACCGCGCTGGCCACCTGGGTGGCATCGCTGTCCAAAGGCATGGCGTTCAAATTTCCGCAAACACACCCGGAAGAAAAACGTTTGTTTGAACTGGGTAGGCAATTGTTTTATTACCGCGCTGGCAGCCACGATTTTTCCTGCGCCACCTGCCATGGCCAAGACAATAAACGCATACGTTTACAAGACTTGCCCAACCTGACCACCAAGGCCGGTGCCGGACTGGGCTTTGGCGCCTGGCCTGCCTATCGCGTGTCCAACGGGCAAATGTGGGGCATGCAATTGCGCTTGAACGACTGTTACCGGCAACAACGTTTTCCGTATGCACAGTTCGGCACGGAAGCGGGTATTGCCTTGTCGGTGTACATGGGTGTGACCGCCCAAGGGGTGGAAACCACTGCGCCTTCCATTCGCCGCTAAGTGCATGAGGAATACAGCATGAAAAAAACCATCTCCACCGCGCTTGCCTGCATGAGTGCTTTGGGCTTGCCCGGTATCTTGCAGGCAGAGTCAGCCGATGCGGCATTGCAAAAAACCTTGACTGCGTCCTTTCGCGCCGAGGGCCAGGCCGGCATGGACAGGCTGGTGCAAGACGAAGCCAACCGTTTATGCAGCCAGGCCGATGCCAGCGGCAAAACTGTCCGCGACGAGGATGCAGCGCACATACGTCAAAGCAGTTTCAAAACCATTGCCTGGCCGACTGACGGACAGTTTTTCGGCGACTTCAAACTTGGCGAAAAACTGGCGCAAGACGGGCGCGGCAAAACCTGGTCTGACAAACCCGGTTCCGAGAACGGTGGCAATTGTTACAACTGCCACCAGATCAGCCAAAGCGAAATCTCTTATGGCACCTTAGGCCCCAGTTTGTACAACTACGGCAAATTGCGCGGCGTGAGCGATATAAACAGCGCCACGGCCAAACCTATCGTCGAGTACACCTGGGGCAAGCTGTGGAACCCGCGCGCCTTCAACGCGTGCTCGAGCATGCCGCGCTTCGGTCACAACAGCTTATTGACGCAAGCGCAACTCAAGCACTTGATGTCTTTGCTGCTGGACCCGCAATCGCCGGTCAACCAATGATCCAGCCGCAATGAATTTATCCAAACGCGAGTTCATGCAGGTGCTGGGCGCCGGTGTGATGGCCGGATTGCCCATGGCCAGCCACGCGCAAAAAGATACCGCTGACGCCGAAGGCTTGTACGACATGCCGCGCTTCGGTCAGGTCTCGTTTTTTCACATGACCGATTGCCACGCGCAATTACTGCCCGTGTATTTCCGCGAGCCGCACATGAACCTCGGCGCAGGCAAGGCCAAAGGGCAGTTGCCGCATCTGGTGGGCGAACATTTGCTCAAGGCCACCGGCGTGCAAGCCGGTACGGCGCTGGCGCATGCACTCACCAGCTTGAACTTTGAAACAGCGGCGCAGCGCTACGGCAAAGTCGGCGGTTTTGCCCACCTGGCCACGCTGGTCAAACGCATGCGCAGTGCGCGCCCCGGTGCTTTGCTGCTGGACGGCGGCGATACCTGGCAGGGCTCGGCGACCGCCTTATGGACACGCGGTCAGGACATGGTCGATGCGTGTCGGCTTTTGGGTGTGGACGTGATGACCGGGCATTTTGAATTCACTTACGGTCAAGACCGGGTGAACGAATTGGTCGAGCAATTGCAAAACAGCGGCACAGCGTTTGTGGCGCATAACATCAAGACGCGCGACTTCGGTGACCCGGTGTTCAAGCCCTATGTGATGCATGAGATGAACGGCGTGCCATGCGCCGTCATCGGACAGGCGTTTCCGTACACCCCGATTGCCAATCCCCGCTATCTGGTGGCCGACTGGGAGTTCGGCATACAAGAAGAGCATTTGCAAACCACCATTGCCCAGGCGCGTGCCCAGGGCGCACAAGTGGTGGTGCTGCTGTCGCACAACGGCATGGACGTGGATTTGAAACTGGCCTCGCGTGTCAGCGGTCTGGACGCCATCCTCGGCGGTCACACCCACGACGGTATGCCGGTGGCCAAAGTGGTGGCCAACGCGTCTGGCCAGACGCTGGTGACCAACGCCGGGTCCAACGGCAAATTTTTAGGCGTGCTGGATCTGCAAGTGAAAAACAAACAGGTCACCGATTACCGCTACAAGCTGATGCCGGTGTTTGCCCATTTGTTGCCAACCGACGCACCCATGCAGGCATTGATAGACCGCATTCGCGCGCCTTACTTGGACAAGCTGCAAACCACCTTGGCCGTCACCGAGGGCGGCTTGAACCGCAGAGGCAATTTCAACGGCACCGGTGACCAACTGTTGCTTGACGCCATGCTGGATGTGCAGTCCGCAGAGATTGCTTTTTCACCGGGTTTTCGCTGGGGTACCACTTTGTTGCCCGGACAGGCGATCACCCGAGAGTGGCTGATGGACATGACGGCGACCACCTACTCGTATGCCACCGTCACGCAGATGCGCGGCAGCATGGTCAAAACGATTTTGGAAGACGTGGCCGATAACCTGTTCAACCCTGATCCTTACTACCAGCAGGGCGGCGACATGGTCAGGGTAGGGGGCTTGAGCTACAGCTGCAACCCGTTGGCACCCATGGGGCAGCGCATATCCCGCATGTCGCTGCACGGCCGGGCCCTGGAGGCAGACAAGATGTACAAGGTGGCCGGTTGGGCGCCGGTCTCAGAAGAGGCCAGTCGACAAAATCTGCCGCCTATCTGGTCGCTGGTTGAGCAATGGCTGGGCGCGCAAGGCGGGCGTGTGACGGCGCGTGTGCCTAACATCCCGGATCTGCAAGCCGTGTTGCCGGACCCGGGTTTTGTTTGAATCGGCTCAGTGGTATTGAGGCTTGCCAAAGCGACCGAAGCGCAGCAATAACGCGGGCAGTATCAGCAAATTCAAAGCGGTAGAGGTCAGCAAACCGCCGACGATGATGCAGGCCATGGGTCCTTCAATCTCCCGCCCCGGCTCGCCGCTGCCTATGACCAGCGGAAACAAACCCAGCGCCGTGACAATGGCCGTCATCAAAATAGAAGGCAGTCTCTCCGATGCACCGCGTACCGCGGTGTCCAGTCCCCAGGGCAGTCCCTCTATTTCAACCAGGTCTTTGTAGCAAGACACCAGCATGATGGTATTGCGCAGCGTGATGCCAAACAAGGTGACAAAGCCGACCAGCGAACCTATGGACAGCCAACCACTGGTCAGCATCACAGCCAGCACCCCGCCAATCAGTGCAAAAGGCAGGTTCAAACAAGTGATCAACAGATTACGTACATTGCCCAGCGCAAGATACAGCAGCAGCATGACGCCGACCATGGCCAGCGCCGCGTGCGTCAGCAATTCATTGCGTGCGTGTGCAACCGCGACCGCGTCGCCGCCTAGGCCTACGTAGTTGCCGGGCGCTAAGCCAATGCGCGCCACCACCTCTTTGACCTCATTCACAAAAGCCGGCATGTCTCGCCCGCTGATGTTGCAGGTGATGGTTTGCACCCGTTTGCC
>CANGCZ010000153.1 GCA_947452325.1 Comamonadaceae bacterium
AAGCGCCGCGTTTGGCATCGTTGGAAATGGTTTTTTGTTCGTAGCCGGGTGTGATGCCACGTTGCTGCGGCAGTATCCAGATTTGCAAAAAATGGGTTTCCTGCTCCGGCGCATGGTTGAACTCGCTGTGGCGCACCCCGGTGCCTGCGCTCATGCGCTGCACATCGCCGGGCGGTATGCCTTTGACGTTGCCCATGCTGTCTTGGTGCGCCAATTCACCGCTCAACACATAGCTGATGATTTCCATGTCCTGGTGACCGTGGGTGCCGAAACCGGTGCCGGGCGCGATGCGGTCTTCGTTGATCACCCGCAGATTGCCCCAGCCCATGTGCGCCGGATCGTGGTAGCCGGCAAACGAGAAACTGTGAAAAGATTTCAGCCAGCCGTGGTCGGCAAAGCCGCGCTCGTTTGATTTGCGCAAGGTCAACATGGGCAGCTCCTGTTCATTGTCTGTACTTTATGCGGCGCAAGCGCTTGTACCAGCCCCGGAGATTGATGGCATCATTCAAATTATTTGATGAATGAACCCGGTCCATGAACTTTGCCCGCGATGTACTCACCCCCGACGCCTTAACCATGCTGCAAACTATTGCGCGCTACGGCAGCTTTGCGTCTGCCGCACGTGAAATGGGCCTGGTACCCAGTGCTTTGAGCTACCGTGTCCGGCAAATGGAGGACACCTTGGACGTGCTGCTGTTTGACCGCTCCTCGCGCCAGGCCAAACTGACGGCCGCCGGTCATGAGTTGCTCAGCGAAGGCATGCGCTTGCTCAACGACATGGACAGCATCGCCCACCGCATCAAGCGGGTGGCAACGGGCTGGGAAAGCCAGTTCACCATCGTGGTGGACACAGTCATCAATCACCGTGTGGTCATGGATTTGTGCCAGCATTTTTATGATGGCAATCCTCCGACTCGACTGCGTCTCAAAGACGAATCACTGAGCGGCAGCTTGTATGCGCTGACTTCGGGTCAGGCCGATCTGGCCATCGGTGTCACCGTCATAGATAACGTGTCAGCAGGCATGCGCTTCGAAGAGTTGGGGCCGTTGATGAAATTTGTTTTCGCAGTGTCCCCTTCACATCCTCTGGCCCTGGCCGAGCAACCTTTGAGCGATGCGTTGATACGTGCGCACCGTGCGGTGGCCGTGGCCGACTCCATTCCCCAGGGCAACGGTGTCACCGTTGGTTTACTGGCCGGGCAGGATGTGTTCACGGTCCCCGGCATGTCGGCCAAGCTAGACGCTCAATTGCGCGGTATGGGGGCGGGGTTTTTGCCCGAACCCATGGCCCGCCCCTACATTGACAGCGGTGAACTGGTGGAATGCCAGGTGCTTCGCCCTCAGCGCAGCGGGTTGATAGGCTATGCGTGGCGAGACGGCCCTCAAGGCCAGTCCGGCCCGCAGGGCGGGCGCGCACTGCAATGGTGGCTGAACCGATTGAGCCACCCTCAGACACGACTGGCGTTATTGGGGCAAGCGATCTGAGCGCAGGGGGGTACAACAGTGTAGAGTCGGGCCATGAAAACAATTGCTGTCATAGGCGCCGGCATGGCCGGCATCACCGCCGCCCGCACACTCGCACAGGCAGGCCATCAGGTCAGTGTTTTTGAAAAAAGCCATGGTGCGGGCGGGCGCATGGCGACGCGTTCCAGCGCTTACGGCAGCTTTGACCATGGTGTGCAGTACTTCACGGTGCGCGATCCCCAGTTCATGCAAGCCATCTCCGAAGTTCCGGGTACGCAAGCCATTTGCCGGGCGTGGAGTGCGAACGCGGTGCGGGTGCTCGACCCCTTAGGCCGCGTCATTGAGGCGCCCTTACCGCTTCGCGAACCCCACTTTGTAGCCGCTCCTGGCATGAACAGCCTGATACGGCACTGGGCACAGCCGCTACAGGATGCAGGCATGCTGCATTTGCAGTCACAAGTGCAATTTTTGCTGCGCAAACCCGGTGCCCCCCACAAGTGGCAATTGGTTTGCAGCAATGGCAATGAATACGATGGTTTCGACGCGGTGGTACTGGCCACACCACATGTACAGGCCGACTTTTTGTTGCGGCAATCCGGCGCACCGGCGGCCGGTTTCAGCGGTCTGGAACTGATGTCAAAAGTAGAAGTTGCACCATGCTGGACCTTGATGCTGGCTTACCCGCTGGCGAATCAGCCCGGCTTGAGTCACCTGGGCCCGCAATGGAACGCGGCTCGCAGCACCCACCACCGCATTGCCTGGATTTCCAGGGAATCATCCAAACCCGGGCGCAGCACCACAGAGCGGTGGACGGTTCAAGCCAGTGCCGAATGGTCGCAGGAGCATTTGGATGACGATGAAGACAGGGTGACAGCGAAATTGTTGAAAGCATTCGCCGAATTGACCGGCATACGGGCCGAACCGGGATTCACCCAAACCCATTTGTGGCGCTACGCCAAAACCACACAGCCCATGGGTAAAAAGCACCACTGGGATGCAAAATTGAAACTGGGTGTGTGCGGTGACTGGCTACTGGGTCACCGGGTTGAAGATGCTTTTGTCAGCGGACTCAGCCTGGCGCTGAGCATGGCTGACAAAAGCTGAATTCGCTGAATCAGCGCTTAGGTTTGTTGAACCAGTTCGCCAGTAAAAACAGCATAACGACTATCCAACCGATGAATAAAACTGTTTGAACTTTCATGGTGCATTCTCCTTGTGTGTTGATCTGACAATTTTTGCCTTTACAGGCGCTCAAGGCTTGGTTTTCACCAAGGGATTCATGATGAGGACCGTCAGCAACAGCAACACCACTTCAATACTATACACAGTGGAGTAGGCCATGGCCGATTCAGTGAATTGTGCGGCAAGGTCGCGGATGATGCCGCCCAAGGCCATGGCCGCACCTGCGGTCGACGCCTGAACCGCCCCCCAAGCACCCAAGGCCAATCCGGCTTGACCGGGCGGCGCGCTGTCCATGGTGGCAGTCAAAGTGCCGTGGCCGAACAAACCGGCGCCGAACCCGATGAAGACCACGCCTAAGGTGAACAAAGATGCAGACGCCTGTGGCGCAGAAAAAATCACGGCAATGAAGGCGGGAATGCCGACCATGGCACCCCTGCTTGCCATTTTGAAGGGATCACCGCCGCGGCCGAGCACATGCGATGCCCAGGCGAATCCTGTCAATCCGCCCAGCGCCAGAACCGCTGTCAGGTAAGTGGTTTGGGCCACGCTGAAGCCCAGAATTTCGCCGCCGAAAGGCTCCAGCAAAATATCTTCCATGCTGAACGCCAAGGTGCCCAAACCAATGGCCCACAACCTTCGCACGGCGTTTTCGCCGTTACAAAACAATTTGAAGGACGCCATAAAGTCGGGGTCTTGCTCGTCTGCCCCGGGTTGGCGAGAGCGCGATCTGCCCTCTTGTTTCCACAAGGCAATCACATTCAAACTGATGGTGATGACAGCCGCCCCTTGAACTGTGCGTATCAAATTGCCAGGGGAGAAGTCTTCGAGCACATAACCAAAAACCATTGAACTCATGATGATGCCCAGCAACAGCATCACATACATCAGACCGACGACTTTGGGTCGGTCTTGCGGCGGCGCCAAATCGGTAGCCAGTGCCAGCCCGACGGTTTGGGTGGTGTGCAAACCGGCGCCTACCAGCAAAAAGGCCATGCCCGCACCGAGATCGCCGACCCAGGCCGGCGCATGCGAAGCCTGTCCCAGGCCACCCAACACCAGCAAGGCAAAAGGCATGATGGCGAAACCGCCAAACTGAAGCAAGGTACCCATCCAGATATAGGGCACACGGCGCCAGCCCAGGTGGGAACGGTGGTGGTCTGAGCGGAAACCGATGATGGCGCGAAATGGCGCAAACAACAAAGGCAGTGACACCATGACAGCTACCAACGCGGCGGGCACATGAAGTTCGACAATCATGACCCGGTTCAGGGTGCCGATAAGCAAGGCCAAAGCCATGCCCACAGAAATTTGAAATAACGACAGGCGAAGCAGCCTGCTTAAAGGTAAGTCCTCAGACGCGGCATCTGCAAAAGGCAGAAATTTCGCTCCGATTTTGATCCAATTTTTAGATGGCTTGGCGACAGAGGTATTCATTTGAAAAATGGACCGGAATCGGTGAATCCCGGCCCATTAAAAAAAGAAATTTTTGTTTTGTCAGGCAGTCGGCGTTTTGACAGTCTGAACGACTGCCGCAGTGGCTGCGCTTCCATTCAAAAATTTCTTGACCCAGGTGGTGTTCAGGGTCAAAGCAAGGTGCACCGAAAAGGATCCGATGGCAACTGCTGCGAGGAAAATGGGAATGCCGACAGAAGGTTTGACCACTGTCCAGATTTTTCCGTAGATCATGTGGTGCTCCTTTTATTTCAGCCAAGGGGAATAAATGTACGCCAGCAAATGTGCCAACGCTGCAATCATTCCAAAGATTTGAGTCCCTTGGATGAGGTGCCGATGAATTTCTTCTGACTCGGCTTCTGTCAGGCCTGTTGGCCCTACTTTATCTGACATGGTGTTATCTCCTTGAAAGATCTCACGTCCGTGCAAAACCCG
>CANGCZ010000154.1 GCA_947452325.1 Comamonadaceae bacterium
GATTGACGCTGATCAACCCGTGGTTAAACCTTTAACCGGTATTCCTCAAACCTGCCGCGATACCGTTGATTGACAAATGAATACCTCGCTGCGCGCGCTCGTCGGTGATACCGGCGCGGTGTCTGCGTATCAGTTCCACTTGCAAATGGTGCAGCGGATCAATGTAGGGAAAACGGTGTTTGATGGATCTTGCTAAAGAAGCATTGTTGGCTAAGCGTTGCTTCTCACACGTGATCTGCTGCAAAGCGCTGGCCGTTAAATGCCATTCGGTCTCAATCGCTTTGAAAATCTTTTTGCGCAAGCGCGCATCGCTGACCAACTCCGCATACCGCGACGCCAGCGCCAAATCACTTTTAGCCATCACCATGTCCATGTTCGATAACAACGTGCGGAAAAACGGCCAGTTTTTGTGCATGCGGCGCAGCAGTGCCAGCGCTTGTGTGCGGGACAGCGTGGGGTGTTGCTCTGTAAAAGCGTGCACCGCAGAACCAAAGCCCAACCAGCCGGGCAGGGTCAAGCGGCATTGGGCCCAGCTAAAGCCCCAGGGAATGGCGCGCAAGTCTTCGATGCGTTGTGTGGCTTTGCGCGAGGCCGGGCGTGAGCCTATGTTGAGCCCCGCAATTTCGCGCAAAGGCGTGGCTTCGAAAAAATAATCACTGAAACCCGGTGTGTCGTACACCAGTGTTCGGTAAGCCTGCATGCTGCTTTGCGACAGTAACTCGGCCGCTTCAATGAAGGTGCGTGGCGCGCTTTTGCCGGCTGGCAACAAACTGGCTTCGAGCGTGGCGGCCACCAAGGTTTCCAGATTGCGCCGCCCCAATGCAGGGTTGGCGTATTTGGAGTTGATGACTTCGCCTTGCTCGGTCAGCCGTATTTGCCCGCGCACCGTGCCCGGTGGTTGCGCCAATATGGCGTCAAAACTCGGGCCACCGCCGCGTCCCACAGTGCCGCCTCGCCCATGGAACAAGCGCAGCGTGATGCCGTGAACTTCTTCCAGCGTGTTGAACACATCGACCAATGCGATTTCAGCTTGGTACAGCGACCAGTTGCTGGTGAAGATGCCGCCGTCTTTGTTGCTGTCCGAATAGCCCAGCATGATGTCTTGTTCGCCGCCGCTGTGCGCGACCAGCGCCGCGATGCCGGGCAGAGCGAAGTAGTCGCGCATGATGTGCGGCGCTTGTTGCAGGTCTTCAATCGTTTCAAACAGCGGCACCACGATCAAGTCGGCCCGCGCTTTGGTGTTCACACAGCCTTGCAGCAAACCGGTTTCTTTTTGCAGCAACAACACCTCCAGCAAATCGCTGACGGTTTCAGTGTGGCTGATGATGGCGTGGCGTATTGCTTCAGCACCGTGGTCTTTTCGTATTCGCAGTGCGGTTTCCAAAATACCCAATTCAGACACGCTGTGCGCGCTGTAAGCGTGGCCGGGAATACGCAGCGGGCGCGGATCGTTCAAGGCTTGCAATAACAAGTGGCGTCTGGCGTCTTCGTTTTGTTTCAGGTAATTCGCTTCTATGCCAGCGGCTTTGAATAACTCGGCCACCACCAATTCGTGTTGGTCAGAGCTTTGGCGCAAATCCACTGTTGCCAAATGAAAACCGAACACCTGCACCGCTCGTATCAATGGGCGCAGTCGCGGCAGCGCGAGCGCTTGTGCGTGTTGTGCACTCAATGCATCATTCAGCGTTTGCAGGTCGGTCAAAAACGCTTGCGCATCGGGGTAAGGCTGTTGCGGCGGCAAGGCGTGACGCGCCGCTTCTTTGCCTGTCAAGTGCAGCAAACTCGCCGCCAAGCGGGCGTACATGAAAGTCAGACTTCGGCGGTAAGGCTCGTCCTGCCGGTGCGCATTTGTGTCGGGTGAAGAGTCTGCCAAAGCTTGTAACGCAGGCGGTACGCCGACCAGCATGGCCGAGGTGGACAGCTCACTGCCCAGCCAATGCACCTCGGTCAGGTAATGGCGCAACACCACTTCGCACTGGCGTTTCATGGCCAAGTCGAGCGTGTCAGCGTTCACATTCGGGTTGCCATCACGGTCGCCGCCCATCCATTGGCCCATGCGGAAAAACGACGCGATCGGCTGGCCGCCGAGTTCGTGTTCCAGGTCAGCGTACAAGCGAGGAATCTCAGACAAGAAAGTCGACTCGTAATAGCCCATGGCGTTTTCGATTTCATCGGCCACAGTGAGCTTGGTAAATCGAAGCAAGCGTGTCTGCCACAACTGCAAGACGCGTGCGCGGACCAAGGCTTCGACCTGTGCCAATTGACGCGCAGACGTGGCATCGCTGCCGCGTGCGTTGATGTCGTCTCGGCTTTGCAAACAAGCGGCTATGCCGCGCTCGGCATCCAGAATGCTTTTGCGCTGCACCTCGGTTGGATGCGCTGTCAGGACCGGGGAAATGTGCGCTTGGGTCAGGGCTTGTCTGATCGCTTTGTGGCTGACGCCTGCGCCTTTGAGTTTGCTCAACGATGAAGCCAAGCTGCCCGTATGCACGTCACCGGCGCGGTCATGCGCTTGATGGCGCCGAATATGGTGCTGGTCCTCGGCCAGGTTGGCGAGGTGACTGAAATAGGTGAAGGCGCGAATCACGCTGACCGCTTGCTCGCTGCTGAGAGAGGCCAGTCTTTTTTTGAGAGCAGTTTCTGCCTGCGCATCTGCATCCCGGCGAAAAGCGACCGACAGCCTGCGTATTTGCTCGACCAGTGCGAAAGCCTCTTCGCCTTCTTGTTCGCGCAGCACATCGCCAAGGATGCGGCCCAACCAGCGTATGTCATCGACCAAGGGCCGTTCATGGCTGACCTGAACTGTCGTTTTGCGCGGCTTGACCGGCTTGCGTTGGGCTGAAGTGTTCATGTGATAACCGAGTGACACAGAGGGAAAACCACGACGAAAGCCCATGCTAGCATCGACCGGCCCCATTGACTGACGGCCCCTGGTCCCTTGTTTTGAGCACACCTCACCTCACTATTGCAACCCGCGAAAGCCGTCTGGCTTTATGGCAGGCACACCACATGCAAGACTTGTTGCGCGCACGCGGTTGCCAGGTGGATATCCTGGGCATGACCACGCAAGGCGATCAAATCCTTGACCGTTCATTGAGCAAAGTCGGCGGCAAAGGTTTGTTTGTCAAAGAACTCGAAGTCGCCCTTGAAGATGGCAGCGCCGATCTGGCGGTGCATTCGCTCAAAGACGTGCCCATGGACATGCCGCCCGGTTTCGAGCTGGCGTGTGTGATGGAGCGCGAAGACCCGCGAGATGCCTGGGTGTCTTCCCGTTATGCCAAGTTGCAGGATCTTCCTTTGGGTGCGGTGGTCGGTACCTCCAGCCTGCGCCGCACCGTGCTGTTGCGTGCCTTGCGTCCCGATTTGCTGATCGAACCTTTGCGCGGCAACCTGGACACCCGTTTGCGCAAATTGGATGAAGGCCAGTACGACGGCATTGTGCTGGCAGCAGCCGGCTTAAAGCGCTTGGGATTGGCCGAGCGCATCCGGCATATTTTTGATGTCACCGAGATGTTGCCCGCCGCCGGTCAAGGCGCTTTAGGTATTGAAATACGCGCGGCGCGCGACGACGTGCGTAGCATCTTGAAACCGCTGGCTCATCACACCACCTGGTTGGCGGTGGCCGCTGAACGCGCGGTCAGCCGCGCCATGGGCGGTAGTTGCTCCATGCCTTTGGCTGCTCACGCAGTGCTGCATGGGGATGTGCTGGACTTGCATGCCGCCTGGGGCGACCCGGACAACAACGAAGCGCCGTTGGTGCGCGCCCACAGCCAGGGCGAGGTAACCACGCTGGAAGAAGCGGAGGCCTTGGGCTTGTCTGCAGCGCGTCAATTGCGAGCCCAGGGGGCGGGTTAATTGGACTGCGGACGCCGCGTCATTCTGACCCGTCCAGCCTCAGACAGTCAGACGTGGAGACAAGGCTTGCAGGCCGCAGGTTATGAAGTGCTTGACTGGCCTCTTATCAACATCGCACCAGCAACAAACCAAACATGGGTCAGGCAAGCCTTAGCCGATTGGCAGCAATACCAGGCGGTCATGTTTGTCAGCCGCAATGCAGTCACCCATACTTTTCAAGCAGGCAAACCGGCAGCAGGTTGGGGTGACACACGCTGCTGGGCGACCGGCCCGGGCACACACCAAGCGCTCTTGGAAACGGGTGTGCCCGCCTATTTGATAGATGCACCGGCGGCAGATGCCACACAATTTGACACTGAGGCTTTGTGGCAAGTGATTCATGCCAAGCTGGCGAATGACAAACCGGTGTTGATACTGCGCGGCAACGAAGCTGAACAACTCGAAACCTCAGCGCAAGGTGTGGGACGTGACTGGTTGATGCAACAACTCACACATGCCGGCGTAACAGTCAACACCTTGGCGGTATATGAGCGCGGTTGCCCCTCCTGGACACAGGAACAACTCAAGCAGGCCAGCACAGCGGCAAGCGACGGCAGTGTCTGGGTGTTCAGCAGTTCGCAAGCGGTTGTCAACTTGCAAAAGCTGTTGCCAGA
>CANGCZ010000155.1 GCA_947452325.1 Comamonadaceae bacterium
CGTCTTGCAGTTTGCCCAAGTCGAATGCGCCTTTGGCCACGCTTTGCAATGGCGTGCCGTCAAACTCATTCAAAAAGCCCAGCGCCCATTCGTCCACGCGGTCTGACATCAATAACACTTCGATGCCTTTTTTGCGGAAGACTTCGAGTTGCGGGCTGTTTTTGGCAGCGGCCAGGCTGTCGGCGGTGACGTAATAAATCGCTTCCTGGCCTTCTTTCATGCGCGCTTTGTAATCGGCAAAACCCACGCTGACCGTGTCGCTGGTGGTGCTGGCAAAGCGCAGCAATTTGGCGATCTTGTCTTTGTTGGCAAAGTCTTCGCCCAAACCTTCTTTGAGCACCGCACCGAACTCGGCGTAAAACTTGGAATACTTGCCTGCGTCTTGTTTGTCATCATCGGATGCATCGGCCGCCGGCACATCGTGTTTGGCCAAATCTTCCAGCATGGACAACACGCGGCGGGTATTGCCTTCGCGAATCGCTTTGACATCGCGGCTTTCCTGCAGCAGTTCGCGACTGACATTCAGTGGCAAATCGGCAGAGTCCACCACGCCTTTGACAAAGCGCAAATAGGTGGGCATGAGTGCTTCGGCGTCGTCCATGATGAACACGCGTTTCACATACAGTTTGATGCCGGCTTTTTTGTCGCGGTTCCACAAATCGAAGGGCGCTTTGCCCGGCACATACAACAGTTGTGTGTATTCGGTGCTGCCTTCCACGCGGTTGTGGCTCCAGGCCAGCGGGTCTTCAAAATCGTGGCTGATGGCTTTGTAAAACTCAGCGTGTTGTTCGTCCGTGATGTCCTTTTTCGGGCGGGTCCACAAGGCGCTGGCTTTGTTGACGGTTTCCCATTCGTCGGTGACCACCATTTCGCCCGGCTGGTCGTTTTCGCCTTCTTTCCATTCTTCTTTGCGCATGAGTATGGGCAAAGAAATATGGTCTGAGTATTTGCCGATGATGGATTTGAGTTTCCAATTGCTCAGGTACTCGTCGGCGTCATCCCGCATGTGCAGGATGATGTGAGTGCCGCGCTCTTTCTGGCTGATGGCCTCCACCTCGAAGTCGCCGCTGCCGCCACTGGTCCAACGCACGCCTTGCTCGGCGGGCAAACCGGCGCGGCGGGTTTCCACCACGATTTTGTCGGCAACGATGAAGCCGGAATAAAAACCGACACCGAATTGACCGATCAGCGCGCCCTGGTCTTTGGCGTCCGACTGTTGGTCGCCTGAGAGTTTGCTCATGAAGTCGCGCGTGCCGCTTTTGGCGATGGTGCCCAAGTGGTCAATCGCTTCTTGCTCACTCATGCCTATGCCGTTGTCGCTGATGGTCAAGGTTTTGGCGGCTTTGTCAAAAGCCACTTTGATTTCCAGCGTGGGCGTGTCCTCATACAAACCGGGGGCGTTCAAAGCCTCGTAACGCAGTTTGTCGCAAGCGTCTGAGGCGTTAGACACCAATTCGCGCAAAAAGATTTCTTTGTTGGAATACAGCGAGTGGGTGACCAGGTGCAGCAACTGGGCAACTTCGGCTTGGAAGGAATGGGTGTGTTTTGACATGTGCTGACAAATAAAAGAGGATGGGATGCAGGGGATATGGGGCAAAAACGGGTGAAATCAAGTCGATCAAGGCCGCTTTAAAACCGCAAAATATAAGAAAATCATTAAAAAGTGTTATTATTATTCACTTTTTCCAAATTTAATAAATGAAAAGGGTTTGACTATGAGGTTGCGAAGTATGGTTTTGTTGTCTTGTGTCCTGTGTTTTCAAGCTTGTATCAGCATACAAAAAAATGGTGATTCCACTGCGTACGCCCGAACGCAAAGCTTGTCAGAACTTGTGGGGCTTTACAAAAACCGTTCAGAACCCGCCAACCCCCAAGTTGCACCGCGTTATTTGAGTGCGATTCTTTGGCCTGATGAAAATCCAGACAGCCATGCAACCATCGAAACCGTCAAGGTATCCCTTGTAAAAAACGACACCTTGGAAGTGGTGGCTCAATCTGCAACTGGCAGTGAAATCAAAGCAGCTTCGTTTGTCCGTGGTCAGCATTTTGAATTGCGCAACGGTCAACTTGAAATCCTCTCAAAGACTCGGGTGGCCGGTATCCAATCCGGAGAGCCCATGGTAGGTATCAGCACGCAGCGCACGGTTTTGGGACTGGACACCCAGGGCAATGGCAAGGTACAGCAGAAGGCAAGCGCTACTGGCATGGTCTTTATGGTCATGCCAGTGCATTTGGACCAGGAAGCCAATTTGCGATTCATCAAACTTCAATGACAAGACAAAAACACCTGAGCCTGTTTGGGGCAGTGCGATTGATCCCGGGACTGCGAACAAGTCTGAAGTCTGGCTCACACAAACCTGGTGTCTTTGAATCCATACTTTGCTGACCGGGAGAAAAGTCCATGAAGCCAACGTCAACTTATCCAGCAAAACACCTGATGCCAGCACCCCGTCGAACCCTGTGGCGCAAGCGCAGAGCATGGGGCACGTGCGTGTGCGCTACTGCTTGGCTGGGCGCTTGTGCGCTGTTCACCAGCAATGACGAATTCGGCCTGTTCTGGTCTGGCAAACCGCTGGCGCAATTGACCCAGACCTGGGGCAAACCGGCTGAGCAGCAAACACAGGTCGACGGCAGCACAGTCGTCCGTTATGAATGGTCACGGGCCGCTTGCACGTATTGGTTCACCGCAGACGCGTCTGGCAAGATCGCCAGTTACCGTTATGAAGTGGGTCAATGGGGCAGTTGCAAGCCGATGTGATCTCAGGCGAAAGTCTCATCCCGCCCCAGATAACGCCACTGGCCGACCGGCAATTGACCCAGTTTCACGCGGCCTATGCGCACCCGCTTCAGACCGACCACGGTCAAACCCACCAGTTCACACATGCGTCGTATTTGCCGCTTTTTGCCCTCGGTCAGCACAAAACGCAGTTGCTCCGGGTTTTGCCAATCCACTTGTGCGGGTTTGAGGGCTTGACCGTCCAGTGACAAACCCAAGCGCAGCAATGACAGTTTGTCTGGCGGAAACAGCGATTGCACATCGGTTTGCACTTCGCCTGCGGGCAAACGCCCGTATTGCACCCGCACCAGATACTCTTTCTCCACGCCGGAGTTTTCACCAATCAACTGCCGTGCTACGCGGCCGTCTTGCGTCAGCACCAGCAAACCCACCGAATCAATATCTAAGCGCCCGGCAGGCGCCAGCCCCATGCGCTGGCGCGGCGCAAAGCGTACGGGCGAGCGGTCATCGCGCCAATGCGTGCGCGCTTCGATCAGGTTGATGGCCGGTTCGTGACCGTCCTCGGCCTGTCCGCTGACATAGCCCATGGGTTTGTGTAAAAGAATGGTGACCTGCTTGTCTTGCTGACCGCGCGCCAAGGGGTCCACCTCGATGCGGTCCATGGGACTGACCGGCTTGCCCAGCACAGCGGTTTCGCCGTTGACCTTGACCCAGCCTTTGGCGATCCAGTCGTCGGCTTCGCGGCGCGAGCAGATGCCGAGTTCGGCCATGCGTTTATTCAGTCTGATGGTGGTGGTGTCGTTCATGTCTGGCTCAGTGTATGGCTTCGCAGCGCGGGCAAATTCAATATGCGTATGCCGCCATAAGTCACCTTGATCCATTGCGCGGCTTCTAAACGCTTGAGCGCCACGTTCACGCGTTGTCTTGACAAGCCCACCAGATAGCCGAGTTCTTGCTGGGTGATGTTGAGAAAGTCGCCGACGCCGGGAAACAACTCGGGGTTGACCAAGGCGGCGAGGTTGCGCGCCACGCGCAAGTCCGGGTTGTTGATGCGGTCGATTTCCCGCGCTGCGATGAATTGCCCCAAGCGCTCATTCAACTGGTTCATGATGAAGCGGTTAAAGCCTATGGACTCGGACAGCAACGCATGAAACGTGTCTATGGGCAATCCCGCCACCACGCTGGCGCGCAAAGCGTTCACGTTGTATCGGTAGGGCTCGCGTTTCAAAGCCGTGCCTTCACCGAACCAACCGCCGCGCGACACACCAGTGAAAGTCAGACTCTCGCCTTTGTCGGTATCGATGTTCATTTTCAGCAAACCGTCGATGACGCCGAACCAATAGGTGGGTGCGCGTCCTATGCGGCAGACTGCGTCGCCGGTTTGTGCGTCGCCCACCACAATGCGCGGCACCGTGTGCTCACGTTCTTTGTCGCTTAACTGGCGCAACCACGGAATACCGGCCAGTTCGTCCGCGCTGGGTGCGCGACGACGCTGATGCAAGGTCAGGTCTTGGGACATATCAAGGGTTTGAATTCAAAGCAGGTTTCTAGGTACATTCCCTAGATTGTCGTCGGAAAGACAAAATAGCGTCAAACCCGCGCCTAATATTCGAAACCTTTGTGACAAGCCATGGGTGCTTGTTGTGACCATGGCCGACTGATGAACACCACTTTCCCCCGCTTATTGCAGCAACACGCCAGCCAACGTCCAGGAGACGCGGCGCTGCGCGAAAAAGAATATGGCATTTGGCAAACGCTGAAC
>CANGCZ010000156.1 GCA_947452325.1 Comamonadaceae bacterium
CGGCAGACAAATCTTTCAAGCGCGCGTGTTGCGCCGGTCCTGCTTGCTGCAAAAAATCTTTGAAGCGCATGGCTCGCGCAGGCACCTCCTGCTTGGCAGCTTCATGGGCAGGCACAGAAAGGTCGTCCAGCAAGATGACATGCTTCAAATGCTCTAGCTTTAATGAGGTCAAGTCACCGACTTGTCCGGGTCTGTCAATCTCAGGCGCGAGTTGGCGCAAGGTGTCTAAGTAGTTGTTGGACTTAAAGCCACGCGCCATGACCAGCATGCGGCAGCGCACTTTGTTCAAGGCGTATTCGAGTTCACTGCTTTTGTAAGCGGGGTTGATGTTGACCAGCACAGCACCGATGCGCGCTGTTGCAAACTGCGTCAGTAACCATTCCAAGCGGTTGGGCGACCAGATGCCGACACGGTTACCGCGGCGTATGCCCATGGACAGCAAAGCGGCTGCCATGTTGTCCGCCTGTTGCTGCAAGTCATACCAACTCAGTCGCTGGTTTTGCGAAACAAACACCGCCGCATCCCGCGTACCGTGGCGCGACACTGCACGGTCAAGCAACTGCGGAATCGTCATGAAATGCAATGACGCATCGGTAGGACCGGCAACAAACGACAAAGAGCCGGGCGGACTCAACTTGTGGTCCGCACCACCTTTGACCCAATCTGACAGAAATGGATTGTGAGACACGTTGGCCTGTTTTCTGCTGTCTGAATACTGCGCTGTGAATTAGAAATTGCGCCAGTCACCGGCTTGCTCAAACGCGTGGGCAGCGCGGTAAATGGTGGATTCGTCCCAATGCTTGGCAACCAGTTGCATGCCTATGGGCAAACCGTTGGACATGCCGCATGGCACGCTCATGGCGGGATGACCGGAGACATCCATAGGGCAGGTGTTGCCCAGCATTTCCAAGGCACGTTGGATATAGAGTTTGAGTGATGCATTGGCCGGAGGCAGCGGTGTGGCTTTCATAGGCAGCGTGGGCAACAACAGCAAGTCGTAACGCGACAAAGCATCGTCGTAGGCCTTGGCCAACAAACGGCTTAAGTTTTGTGCCTTGGCGTAAAAATGGCCACGGTAGTTTTTGATGAAGTATTCACCGGCCATCATGGAGATTTTGAGTGAAGGTGACAATTCATCCGCACGTGCGCGCCAAGCGGAATGGGCATCGAGCAAACTGGTGGTGTACAAACCTTTCCAGTTGAAGCCCATACCGTTGCCGCTCATCATTTGTGCCTGCAAACCCTCGACGGCAATCGCAGTCCAAATGGCCGGACCGTCCATGTGCATAGGCACAGACACATCTTCCACAATTGCACCCATGGAACGCAAACGGTCTGCCGCTTGACGCACTTTGTGGTCCACATCGGGCTCGCTGTCGGCACGGTTAAAGCCTTCGAGCAACACACCGATGCGCAAACCGGAAACACCGCGTCCCAAGGCTGCGGTGTAGCGGTCTACACGCGGGCTGTATTGGCGCGGGTCTAAACCGTCTGCACCTGCAATCACTTCGAGCAACAAAGCGTTGTCAGCGACGGTCGCTGTCATCGGACCCGCATGGTCGATGGTCGCCTCGATAGGCATGACACCGGTGTAAGGTACCAAGCCATGCGTGGGTTTCATGCCGTAAATGCCGCACCAAGAGGCAGGCATGCGGATAGAACCGCCCTGGTCACCGCCGATGGCCAAATCGAGTTCACCGGCGCCGACCAAAGCCGCGGAACCCGATGATGAACCGCCTGCAGAGTATCCGTAGCGGTACGGGTTGTGCACCGGACCTGCGGCGTTGGTGTGGCTGCCGCCGGACAAGCAGAAATATTCGCAATGCGCTTTGCCCACAATGGTGCCACCGGCATCCAAAATGCGCGTAACCAGTGTGGCGTCTACATCAGGCACATAACCTTCCAATGAAGAAGCGCCGTTCATCATGGGCACACCTGCCAGACAGACATTGTCTTTGAGCACCACACGTTTGCCTGCCAAGGGGCCGTGAGCGGCACCACGCACTTCGCTCTTGACGGCCCAAGCGTTGAGCGGGTTGTCTGCCGCACTGGGTTTGATGCCCGGTGTGCGCGGATAACGCACAGGCGGGAGGTTGTCAGGCAGTTGGGTCAAACGGTCGTAAGACTGAAACGTTCCTTCCATGATTTCAAGGTATTCAGCCACTTCGCGGGATGACATGTTCATATGCAGCGATTCCACGATGGCGTGCATTTGATCGACAGTTGGACGTTTGACAGTTGACATGATTCCCCCGGGGCCGGTGGCCATTGATTCGATGGCGGTTGAATGCGACCGCTTGTTGGTAGAAGAAGATTTGACCGATGAGCGACTGTCCGAGCGCGCATGATCGGCGCTGACCGGCTTGGATGCAAACGCAGGCGGTGTGTGAATATGCGATGGCGAAGGTGCACTGTTTGCGTTGGCAGGTTTGGTGGAGTGGCTGTGCGGGCTGTGTGTCATGCGCGCTGAACCCATGCCCAGCAATTCACTCAAACCGCCGCCACTGAGTTGACTGGCATGCAATTCTTTGATGATGGTGCCACGCTCAAATACCGCAACTCGGTGCGCGACGTCCAACACCAAATCCAGATTTTGTTCAACGATGATCAAGGCCAGTCCGAACTCATCGCGCAAGCGGGCCAGTGTGGCGCCAATCTCTTGCACGATAGAAGGTTGTATGCCTTCGCTGGGCTCGTCGAGCAACAGCAACCAGGGCTTGGGCACCAGTGCACGGGCCAAGGCCAGTATTTGTTGTTCACCGCCTGACAAAGAACCGCCTTTGCGATCCAGCAGCACACGCAAACGCGGGAACTGATCGACCACACGCTCTACCGCTTGCTCTTCGGTTTCACCTATGTCTTCACGCCAGGCCATGCGCAGGTTTTCAAGTGCTGAAAGGCCCGGCAGAATGCCACGACCTTGCGGCACATAACCAATGCCCATTTGCGAGCGCTGGTGTGCGGCAGAACCGGTGGCGTCAGTTCCGTCAAGTTCAATTCGCCCGCCGGTGGAAGGCATCAAACCCATGATGACTTTGAGCAGCGTGGTTTTGCCCATGCCGTTGTGGCCGACGATACCGACCGCTTCGCCTTCATGGATTTGCAAATTGACGCCATGAAGCACCGGCACACGCCCGTAACCTGCGCGTAAATCGGCGACTTCCAGCACCACATCGGCGCGTTCAAAATGGTCTGCAGCAGTGTTGTGTGACTCAGCCATGCTTATTTCGCCCGGTTGCCAATGTAAACCTCACGCACTTTGGCGTTATTCATGACCGCATCGGTTGCGCCCTCCATCAGCACTGCGCCTTGGTGCAACACAGTGACGGAGCCGCCGAGCATGCGGACAAAATTCATATCGTGATCGACCACCACCACGGCAGCTTGCTGGTTGATGCCGTGTATCAACTCAACCAAACGATCGGCCTCAGCACCGGTGATACCTGCCGCTGGCTCGTCCAGCAACACCAACTTCGGACGCTGACAAAGCACCAAACCGATTTCCACAATTTGGCGCTGACCGTGAGCCAACTCGCCCACACTGCGACGCATATGGGTTTGCAAACCCAACTCTTCAATCACGCGGTCTACTTCAGCAGAAGCCCCGTTTTTGCCGTGAATGCGACGCGCCGACAGCCACAGGTTTTCCCACACAGTCAAACCATTCATGACAGAAGGCACCTGGGTTTTGATACCGACACCGAGTTGCACAATTTCGTGCGGTCTCCAACCGGTGACATCGTGCCCACGAATAAAAACACGGCCGTTGCTGTGGTTGATCTGGTGCAAACCGGTCATGCATTTGAACAAAGTGCTTTTGCCTGCGCCGTTAGGGCCGATGAGGCAACGCAGTTCACGCTCGCGCAAATTGAAGTTGACGTTATTGACAGCCAACACACCGCCAAAGCGCATTGACAAATCGCGGGTCTCGACAATCATTTCACTCATGATTGACCTCCGCTTTTGTCATGTCCGGCTGAGGCACGTGGTTGGCGACGCTCCCCTGCACGTCGGCGCATGCTGTTGTTGCGCGCACGGCTGACACTGCGTTGCCCTTGTTGTTTGCGCCATCCCATGAGGGTGGGCAACAGACCGCGTGGCAACAACAACACCACCAACACCAAAATGGCACCGATGACCAACGAGTTATCGATAAAGGTTTGGCCTCCGAGCAATAGCTTCATGGTTCCTAGCAACACCGCACCAATGACCGGCCCCATCAAGGTGCCCAAGCCGCCTGCGATCACCCAAATGATGACCTCTACCGATTGACCCAGACCAAACAATGCCGGTGTAACGATCTCGGCCCAGCTTGCAAACAAACAACCTGCCATGCCCGCCATGGCGGCAGACAGTGAAAAAATAGCGGTTTTGTAAGCGGGGGCGTTGTAGCCCAGCAGTTCAATGCGCGATTCGTTTTCACGTATGCCCAACAAAATGCGACCAAAAGCACTGGAC
>CANGCZ010000157.1 GCA_947452325.1 Comamonadaceae bacterium
AACTGGTGGATGCCACCCCCGGCGCGTGGATGCCTCAGCAGTTTGAAAACCCGGCCAATATCGCGGTGCATGTGCGCACCACCGCCTTGGAAATCCTGGCCGACTTCCCTGAGGGACTGGACGCCATCATCACCGGTGTAGGGACTGGCGGCCACCTCACCGGTTGTGCGCAAGTATTGAAAGAGAAATGGCCTCAGCTGCAAGTGTTTGCGGTCGAACCCAAGGCCTCGCCCGTCATTTCAGGCGGTGCGCCCTCGCCGCATCCGATACAAGGCATAGGTGCGGGTTTCATTCCCAAAAATTTGCACACCGATTTGCTGACAGGCGTGATTCAAGTCGATGCTGAAGACGCGCGCGAATACGGACGCCGAGCGGCACGTGAGGAAGGCATGTTGGTAGGTATTTCCAGCGGCGCCACATTGGCTGCGATTGCACAAAAACTGCCTGAGTTACCCGCAGGTGCCAAGGTGCTGGGCTTTAACTACGACACCGGCGAGCGCTATTTGTCGGTCGAAGGCTATTTGCCTGTTTGATATTTGTCTGATCATTTGACTTTGCACGTCGCCTCACCTGATTCTCAGGCACAGGTGCGCGTGCTCAGCGTCATCCCGCCGATGACGCAACTCAACACGCCCTACCCGTCTACGGCTTACCTGACAGGTTTTTTGCGCAGCCGTGGCATTGAGTCCCAGCAAGTGGATTTAGCGTTGGCTTTGGTATTGCAGTTGTTAACACCAGAGGTGTTGGCACAAGTACGTGACATCGCTGCGTCATTGCCCGAAGCTGAACGCAGTGCGAGCGTGAATGCATTTCTCGATCATTTCCCGCGTTACCGCCAAACCATTGCACCGACGATTGCTTTTTTGCAAGGCCGCGACGCCACGCTGTGCCACCGCATCGCCGGTCGCGGCTTTTTGCCTGAAGGCCCGCGCTTTGCGTCTCTGGATGCGTTTGACGACGAGAGTGGTGACGCCCTCGGCTGGGCATTTGGCGCATTGGGTCAACAAGACAGAGCACGGCATCTGGCCACGCTGTATTTGAACGACATCGCCGATGTGTTGCGTGACGCGGTGGATGCGCGTTTTGAGTTTGTGCGCTATGGCGAATCATTGGCAAGCAGCCAGGCAAGTTTTGATGCGCTGGCTGACGCACTGGCTACGCCGCCGAATTTGATCGACCATTTGTTGCAGCAACTCACCTTGCAAGCCATGCAAGAACATCAGCCCACGCTGGTCTTGTTGTCGGTCCCATTTCCGGGCGCAGTGTATGCCGCACTTCGTATCGCGCAAACCATCAAGTTGCATCACCCTGAAGTGAAGATTTGTTTGGGCGGCGGTTATGTGAATACGGAATTGCGTTCTTTGACCGAGCCGCGCTTGTTTGACTTTATCGATGTGGTCACGCTGGACGCGGGCGAGCGTCCGGTGTTATCACTGATCGAGCATGTGCAAGGCAAGCGTTCACAGCAACGTCTGGTGCGCAGTTTTGTCCGCGCGGATGGCGTGGTGAAGTACATCAACTGGTCTGAGCCGGATGTGGCGTTTGACGATGTAGGCACGCCCACTTGGGATGGTTTGCCGCTGCACGATTATTTGTCGCTGCTTGACATGCTCAACCCCATGCACCGGTTGTGGAGCGACGGGCGCTGGAACAAATTGACTGTGGCCCACGGTTGCTATTGGAAGAAATGCAGTTTTTGCGATGTGTCTCTCGACTACATTTCGCGTTATGACGCGGCCACCGCGACCACGCTGGTGGATCGCATAGAACGCATCATGGAAGAAACCGGCCAAACCGGTTTTCATTTTGTCGATGAAGCCGCGCCGCCCAAGGCACTCAAAGCCATGGCCGAAGAAATACTTCGGCGTCAATTGCAATTGACCTGGTGGGGCAATATCCGTTTCGAAAAAACCTTCACACCCGACCTGTGCGAGTTGCTGGCAGAGAGTGGTTGCATCGCTATGTCAGGCGGCCTCGAAGTCGCCTCCGACCGTTTGCTGACGCTGATGCAAAAAGGCGTGACCGTGGCGCAAGTAGCGCGCGTGACGCAGGGCTTTGCGCGTGCCGGTGTGCTGGTTCATGCTTACCTGATGTACGGCTTTCCCACCCAAACCGTGCAAGACACGGTGGACTCGCTGGAATATGTGCGGCAGTTGTTTGAAAACGGCTGCATACACAGCGGTTTTTTCCACCGCTTTGCCTGCACCGTGCATTCGCCTGTGGGCATGAACCCCTCGGCTTATGGCGTGAGTTTGTTGCCATTACCGGCGGGGGGATTTGCGCAAAACGATGTGGGCTTTATCGACCCCACCGGCACCGACCATGACTTGTTGGGGCGCGGTTTAAAAAAAGCAATTTACAACTTCATGCACGGCGTGGGTTTGGAAGAAGACGTGTGCAGTTGGTTTGATCTGCCTCAATGTCCGAAACCGCAGGTGAAAAAAAACGCGATCGCCCTGGCACTGGGCTGATCGCGTCTGGTGGCGTATGGTAGTTTATGCAGCATTTTGCAAAGCAGCGATACGTTCTTCCAAAGGCGGGTGAGAAGAAAACATCTTGCCTAAGCCTCCGCTGATGCCCATGGCTTGCAAGCTCGGGGGCAAACCTTCAGACTGCATGTGCTGCAAGCGTTGCAATGCATTGACCATAGGCTGCTTACGCCCCATCAAAGCAGCAGCGCCTGCATCGGCACGGAATTCACGCTGGCGGCTGAACCAAGCCACCACAATGCTGGCTGCGATGCCCAACACAATATCAAGCACGATGCTGGTGACATAATAGCCGATGCCCGGGCCGGTGTTTTCATCATCGCTTTTGCGCAGCGCGTTGTCCACCGCGTAGCCGATGACACGGCTGAGGAACACCACAAAGGTATTGAGTACACCTTGCACCAAAGTCAGCGTGACCATGTCGCCGTTTTGTATGTGCGCGACTTCATGCGCCAGCACCGCTTCCACCTCTTCGCGGGTCATGCCTTGCAACAAGCCGGTGGATACAGCCACCAAGGCCGAGTTGCGAAATGCGCCGGTGGCAAACGCATTGGGCTCACCTTCGTAAATCGCCACTTCAGGCATTTCCAAGCCCGCGCGTTGGGACAATTGTTTCACTGTATCGACCAACCACGCTTCGTCTGCGCTTTGCGGCTTGGTAATCACTTGCGCGCCCGTGGTCCACTTGGCCATGGGCTTGCTGATCAACAAAGAAATGAAGGCGCCGCCGAACCCCATGACTGCGGCAAAGCCCAACAATGCGGTGAGGTTCAAACCATTGGCCGTCAAAAAGCGATTCACACCCAGCAGGCTGGCGACTATGCCCAGCACCAGCATGACTGCGAGGTTGGTAACGATCAAAAGAAAAATGCGTTTCATTGAGTCCTTTAAAACCGGCCCACACAATCAGGCCAGATGCGGTGAATGTAAGGGTGTTCCCTTGTTTTTCAATCTCTGAATACTTTTTTGTCCTCAAAAAAAGCAGGGACTTCATTGCCTGGCCACCAGCCCGGAATCCCTGTTAACGGCAGGGGTACAAAGGGTTTGGATTGCAGCAAGTCTGGTGTGAGTTGTTTACATAACCAAGCGTCAACTTCATCATCGTTTTGCAACTCTGGCATGGGAACACACAACACATGGGCTGTGATGCCTTTGTATGGTTTTGATAATTTTTCAAGCAGCGCATGACCGAACAACACCAGTTGCGCAACTTGCCAGCCCTCACGTTGCTTGACGAACAGTTCATGCCATTGCTTGCGTTGCAAAGCCTCCCACATGTCGGGTGAGGCAAACAGCAAAGCCGCATTTTCATCAAACAAAGTCAGCGCATCCCGCAAAGCACCGCGCTGTGCGCTCACACCATCTTGTGCAATCGCCATCGCTTGCAAACGGTTGAGATGCGTTTTGGTTTGGGGAAAACGCAACCAGCACAAGCCATTGAAAAAATCGTGTGGGTTGTTGCGCGTCGGTATGTGTTTGTGCTGAAAAATAAACGACTCATACGCCGTGTCCGCTGGCAAATCTGTCTGCGGCACAAAACTTGTTTGCGCCCGTATCGGACACGATTGGTTCAAGGCCAGGTGCAATTGCTCAGGCTGCGATTGCCAATGCAGTTGCACTTTTTCACCATACTGCGCCCAAGGCTGAAACCAAGGTTGCTGCCAGTCTATGTGCCACACAGCGTCAATTGACGGCCAGCTGCCAGGCCAATGTTTCACCACCGCACAAAGGTTTGATGCCCGCTTGGCCCAGCGGCAACTCTTCGGGCAATGTCCAAGCCTCACGCTTTAAAGTGACTGTGCCGGTATTGCGCGGCAGACCGTAAAAGTCCGGGCCATGAAAGCTGGCAAAGCCTTCAAGCTTGTCCAAAGCGTTGATGCTGTCAAACGCTTGCGCATACAACTCCAGCGCCGACAAAGCCGTGTAACAACCGGCGCA
>CANGCZ010000158.1 GCA_947452325.1 Comamonadaceae bacterium
CATCGATGAACGGGAGCAGATTGATCTCGGGTTCGGAGGATCGGGGGCGACCGAAGCGCATGTTTTATTGGCCGCTTTTTGAAACGTAAAAATGGCGTACCAGGCGTTCTGCGGCAATCTCAAGTTCGACAGTGAAGTGGTCAACCTTGTTTCTGAAATAACGCCACATCACCAAACTGGGAAT
The DNA here is from genome assembly GCA_947452325.1 of Comamonadaceae bacterium. Lineage (GTDB taxonomy): Bacteria > Pseudomonadota > Gammaproteobacteria > Burkholderiales > Burkholderiaceae_C > Limnohabitans. Next base: position 185 of record CANGCZ010000158.1, read on the forward strand.
GGCAATCACCAAACCGAACGCGGTGTTGTACAAAGCCACGGAAATACCGTGCGCCAGTTGCGCCGGGTTGCCCGCGCCCGGGGTTTGGGCCCCGAAAATTTCTATCATTCCGATGACAGTGCCAAATAAACCCAGCAAGGGCGCGACCGATGCAATCGAGCCCAAGGCGCTCAGGTAGTGTTCGAGTTTGCTGTTGACCCGGCGTCCGCTGGCCTCTACCACCGCGCGCAATTCACTCTCTGAGGAAGTCGGTTTGCGTTGCATGTGGTTGAGCCCCGCCACAATCACTTCACCTAGGGCGCAATGGCTTTTCAATTGCTCTATCGATTCAGGTTTGAGCAAGGCAGGGTGCGACAGGGTGAGCACTTCGTCTAGCAATTGGGGAGGGATCACCCGTTTGGTTTGCAAGCTGTATAAGCGTTCAAAAATCAAAGCCAAGGCCGCAATCGAGCAAGCGAGCAATGGCCAGATCGGCCAACCGGCCGCTTGTATGATGCCTAGCAAATGTGTTCTCCTGTCAAATACGCATTCAATTATGGCCCAGTTGGCCGACGCTGATTTTTCAAAACAACACGCCATGCCCGGATTCAATACTGTCACTGAAGCAAGCAGCAACCGGGTCTGGACCGTCGGCGGCCTGTGCCACGCCATCAGCGATCAACTCAAGGCCCGCTTCGGTCTGGTGCTGGTACAGGGCGAGATATCCGGTATGACGCGGGCCGGCAGCGGTCATTGCTATCTGACGCTGAAAGACGAACAAGGTCAATTGCGTTGCGCCATGTTTCGCCGGGTTGCAGAGACTTTGAGCTTTGAACCGCGCAACGGGGATCTGGTGCAAGTGCAAGCTCGCGTCGGCTTGTATGAACCGCGCGGTGAAATGCAATTGGTGATTGAGGCCATGCGTCCGGCCGGTGCCGGTCAGTTGCACGAGGCTTTCTTGAAACTCAAAGCCAAGCTACAAGCCCAAGGTTTGTTTGATGAGGATCGCAAAAGGCTGATTCCCTCGCGGCCGCGTTGTATCGGCGTAGTGACTTCATTGTCAGCCGCCGCTTTGCATGATGTGGTCACCGCTTTGCAGCGGCGTGTGCCTCACATACCGGTGCGCGTTGTACCCGCACCTGTGCAAGGTGCAGATGCACCGGCAGGCTTGATTGCAGCGCTTGCCGCAGTGCAAAAGTTACCGCAGGTGGATGTGATATTGCTGGTGCGCGGCGGCGGTTCTATGGAGGATTTATGGGCTTTCAACGACGAAGCGCTGGCGCATGCGATTGTTGACAGCCGTGTGCCCGTGGTGGTCGGCGTAGGTCATGAAACCGATGTGACCATCGCCGATTACTGCGCTGATTTGCGCGCGCCCACGCCCACGGCTGCTGCAGAACTTTGCGCCATCGAACAAGCCGCGGATTTGTCGGAGTTGGACGACTGGCAAGCGGCATTGATGGCAGTCATGCACGCGCGGGTTGAGCAAAGTTGGCAGCGACTGGACCGGGCCGAGCGCCAACTTGGCCGGCCTTCTGCTGGTTTGCATGCACAGCAACTGGCCTGCGCAGGATTGGCGAACCGGCTTGAGCGCGGTGTTTTCAACAGCTTGCAACGCAGACAGCTGGCGCTGCAGCCTCTGTCAATGCGAATGCGCCAGGCTGCGGCCAGTGTTCCCAGGCTGATGTCGCATCGCTTGGACAAATCGGAATGGTTGCTGCGCTCGCTGGACCCGGCATTGGTATTAAAGCGCGGCTATGCCTGGTTGCAAAACCAAGAAGGCATGGCCTTGGTGTCGGTGAGTGAATTTGAACCCGGTCAGCAAGTGACAGCCAGGTTATCCGACGGACAGGTAGATATGACGGTCGATACCCGCACCAAGACTTGATACTCTGGGAGCGCTCCGGGCAGTTTTATTTGCCAGCCGTATTGTTAAAAACGCTTGACTTGATCACATACCCTTTACGTATTTGCTTGGCGGCAAACCAGCCTTGCTTCATTTCCAGCACATAACGAACCGGCTTGTCTGAGCAATGCGAATCCGTGGTTTGGGGTTTCATGTCGGCCAGATTGACAATGCTGCCATCATCCGCAATGAAAGCCGCTGTCAAAGGCATGAGCGTGTTTTTCATCCAGAAGCATTGCACTTGGGGATGTTCGAATACAAACAACATGCCTTCGTGCTGAGGCATGTCAGGGCGGTTCATCAAGCCGATGGCGCGTTGCTCAGGCGTGGAAGCCACTTGTGCATTGATTTGGTAGATGCCGGCTTGCATTTGAACCCGGGGTAATTCTGTTTGCGCGTTTTGTGCCAGGGCCGTCACGGTCAAAAGCGACAGCAGCAAGGGCATCAGGTAGGAGGTCATTTTGGGGTCAGCAGCGATGGTTAGAATGAATTGATTAGTCAGGAATGTATTTTGCATCCGGCTGACCGTTCTTTTTTTCTGGAGATTCTCACTTGTACCAGCATATCAAGGTGCCCGCCCAGGGCGAAAAAATCATTGTCAACCCAGACATGTCATTGACCGTCCCTGACCAGCCCGTTATTCCTTTCATTGAAGGCGACGGCACTGGTATGGACATCACGCCGGTCATGCTCAAAGTGGTCGATGCTGCTGTCGCCAAGGCTTACGGCGGTAAACGAAAAATTCACTGGATGGAGGTGTATGCCGGAGAAAAATCCACCAAGGTATACGGGCCGGATGTGTGGTTACCGCCCGAAACATTGGCGGCACTCAAGGAATATGTGGTTTCCATCAAAGGCCCTTTGACCACCCCCGTGGGTGGCGGCATCCGCTCTTTGAACGTGGCCTTGCGCCAGGAACTCGACTTGTACGTGTGTCTGCGCCCGGTACAGTATTTCAAAGGCGTGCCGTCACCATTGAAAGAGCCTGAAAAAACGCACATGGTGATCTTCCGTGAAAACTCAGAAGACATTTACGCTGGTATCGAATACGAAGCAGAAACCGACAAAGCCAAAAAGCTGATCAAATTTTTGATCGAAGAAATGGGTGTGACCAAAATTCGTTTTCCCCACACCTCGGGCATCGGTATCAAACCTGTGTCACGCGAAGGTACCGAGCGCTTGGTGCGCAAAGCCATTCAGTACGCGATCGACAACGACAAGCCCAGTGTGACCATCGTTCACAAGGGCAATATCATGAAATACACCGAAGGTGGCTTCCGTGATTGGGCGTATGGCCTGGCGCAAAAAGAGTTTGGCGCTCAATTGATCGACGGCGGCCCGTGGTGCAGTTTCAAAAACCCGCGCACCGGTCGCGAAATCATTGTCAAAGACAGCATCGCCGATGCATTCCTGCAACAGATTTTGTTGCGGCCTGCTGAGTACAGCGTGATTGCCACTTTGAACTTGAACGGCGACTACATTTCTGATGCACTGGCCGCGCAAGTCGGTGGCATCGGTATTGCCCCAGGCGCTAATTTGTCTGACTCGGTGGCTTGTTTTGAAGCCACACACGGCACAGCGCCCAAATACGCCGGCAAAGACTACGTGAATCCCGGTTCGGAAATTTTGTCGGCCGAGATGATGTTGCGCCACATGGGCTGGATTGAAGCCGCTGATCTGATTATTTCTTCTATGGAGAAATCAATTTTGAGCCGCCATGTCACTTATGACTTTGCTCGCTTGATGGAAGGCGCTACTCAGGTGAGTTGCTCTGGCTTCGGCCAGGTGATGATTGATCACATGTGAAGCGGTAACAAGGCTTTTAATAGCCTTGTTGCGGAATCAGATTCGCCCGGAATTGTGGGGTTCTCAGGCGTGAGCCTTTGAAATCTGCGGCCGGGCGTGTTTCTTCTGCGATGGCCGGTGCGGCAATCACTTTGATGTTTTTGGCCATCCAACCTCGGGGGCCTTGTATGGGCTCGTACACCACGGTAGCCCCTTGCTGCAATGTTTTGAACCCCACCATATCAACTTCGCTGAAATGAGCGAAAACATCGGAATCAAATTCGTTGGACTCTATGAAGCCGAAACCTTTGTGGTTGTTGAACCATTTGACGATGCCGTATGCCATGTAACCCCCTTGTGTTTTTGAATAATGAATCCCAAATGCCTAGTATCGGAAATAAATTAACTATTACCAATAAATTATTATTACACGTAAATGACTATTTACTACATTCAAATACTCGTGCGTGATTAATTCCTTTGGAATTTTTCTGGCGGGTGACACCGATAGAATCCTCATATGGCAACCCAAACACCGAAAACACCACCACTTACGCCGGCCCGGGATTCC
>CANGCZ010000159.1 GCA_947452325.1 Comamonadaceae bacterium
ACCACCACCACCGGTCTTTCGTCCCATTTGGGATGGTGCATGCCTATGCAAGCCGCCATGGCCACCTCGGGATGCGCCATGGCGATGTTCTCTACATCAATAGAACTGATCCATTCACCACCGGACTTGATCACGTCTTTGCTGCGGTCTGTGATTTGCATGAAACCTTCGGGATCCACGGTGGCCACATCGCCGGTCGGGAACCAGCCGTTGACCAAGGGAGAAGCGCCCTCTTGTTTGAAGTATTCGCGTATCACCCAGGGGCCTTTGACCAGCAAATCACCGTAGGCTTTGCCATCGCTGGGTTGTTCTATGCCTTGGTCATCAACGATTTTGAAATCGACACCAAAAATAGCACGGCCTTGTTTCAAACGGATTTTCATCTGCTCTTCAGGTGGCAATTCCAGGTGTTTGTTTTTCAAAGTACATAAGGTGCCTAGAGGACTGAGTTCGGTCATGCCCCAGGCATGCAGCACCTCCACGCCATAGTCATCATTGAACGCTTGAATCATCGCGGGTGGGCATGCCGACCCACCAATGACGGTGCGCTTGAGGAAATTGAACCGCAAACCACCGGCTTTCAAATGGCCGAGCAGCATTTGCCATACCGTGGGCACACCGGCAGCCAGCGTGACTTTTTCAGTTTCCAGTAATTCGTAGACCGATTTGCCATCCAAGGCCGGGCCGGGAAACACCAGTTTGCATCCGACCATGGCGGCGCTGTAAGGAATGCCCCAGGCATTCACATGGAACATGGGCACTACGGGCAACACACTGTCGCGGGCGGACAGACACATCACATCGGGCAAAGCGCAGGCGTAGGCGTGTAGCAAAGTGGAACGGTGACTGTAGACAGCGGCTTTGGGGTTGCCTGTGGTGCCGCTGGTGTAGCACATACAGGAGGCGGTGTTCTCATCGAGTTCAGGCCAGTGGTAGCTGGTTGAATGGGTAGACATCCAAGTCTCATAGCTGACCAATCCGGGAATGCCGCTGTCAGTTGGCAATTTGTCTGTATCGCACATAGCCACCCAGTGCTTGACCGTTGGACAATCCTGGTGAATTTTTTGCACGATGGGAAGAAAAGTCATGTCAAAACACAGCACACTGTCTTCGGCGTGATTCACGATCCAGACCACTTGTTCTGGGTGAAGGCGCGGGTTCAAGGTATGCAGCACGCGACCGCTGCCACTGACACCGAAATACAACTCCAAGTGCCTGTAACCGTTCCAGGCCAAGGTGGCGACTCTGTCGCCGACCGGAATCTGCCAGCCGTCCAGAGCATTGGCTACCTGGCGCGAGCGAGCGGCGATGGTGGCCCAGTTGCTGCGATGTATGTCGCCTTCGACCCGGCGTGAAACGATATCGGTATCGCCGTGGTGCTTTTCGGCAAACTCAATCATGTCCGAAATCAAAAGATTTTGTTGCTGCATCAATCCCAACATGGGTATCTCCTTCATACTGTTTTAATGGCACTTCAACGCCTATTGGTTTCGCGTATTGTGCACAATCAGGCGATGCACTCTTCACAAACGCTTGAATTCACCCTCGATTGGCAGCATCCCTATGGCGCTTTGGGGACTGCTTTTTACACCCGGGTTCAGCCCACGCCGTTGAGCCATGTTCACTGGGTGGCGCGTAATAACGCACTGGCAGAGGAACTAGGCTGGCCGGTACATCTTTGGGAAAGCGAAACTTTATTGGCTGCCTTATCAGGCAATGCAGTACTGCCAGGCAGCCAGCCTGTTGCCAGTGTTTACAGCGGGCACCAATTTGGCGTTTGGGCCGGTCAACTCGGCGACGGTCGGGCCATGTCACTGGGCCTGCTTGACACCGCGTTGGGTCCGCAAGAATTTCAACTTAAAGGCGCAGGCAAGACGCCGTATTCCCGCATGGGTGACGGTCGCGCGGTGCTGCGCTCTAGCATTCGCGAATTTCTGTGCAGCGAAGCCATGCACGGATTGGGGATTCCCACCACTCGGGCCCTTTGTTTGACCGGTTCACCTGACCGTGTGCTGCGCGAAGAAACAGAGACCGCAGCCGTGGTAACCCGAGTGGCGCCCAGTTTTTTGCGTTTTGGTCACTTGCAACATTTCGCAGCTCACGGTGACACACCACCATTGCAACAACTGGTTGACCATTGCATAGCCAAGCATTTTCCTGATCTGCTTTCTGTCACGACCGGTCCGCAGAGATACACCGCCCTGCTGGCCCGCATCACACGGCTGACCGCTGAGCTGTTGGCGAAATGGCAGTCAGTCGGCTTTTGCCACGGTGTGATGAACACCGACAACATGAGTTTGCTGGGCCTGACTATTGACTACGGGCCTTTTCAGTTTCTGGATGGTTTTGACCCGGCGCATATCTGCAACCATTCGGACCACCAGGGGCGTTATGCCTTTGCCAGACAACCGCAAGTCGCTTATTGGAATTTGTTTTGTCTGGGCCAAGCCTTGTTGCCCTTGATTGAAGACCAGGACATGGCGGTGGCGGCGCTGGAAACATTCAAAGCCGATTACCCCATGCTGGCTGATCAGGCCTTTGCCGCCAAACTCGGTCTGGAGGGCACACAGCCTGGCGACCACGGGCTGATTGATGCACTCTTGAAGCTGCTGGCCGTTGAAAAAACCGATTTCCCTATTTTCTGGCGTCGCCTCAGCCACGCCACAGGTATGCTGGCAGCGCAGGCGCCTGCGCAGGCTTTTGACAAAGTGCGCGACCTTTTTATGCAGCATCAAGCCTGGGACAACTGGCTGCCCTCCTATGTGCTCAGGCTGCAAGGCCAGGACTTGATTTCAACGGGTCTACGCATGTTGCAAATCAATCCCAAATACGTGTTGCGCAACCACTTGGGCGAGCAGGCCATACAACAAGCGAAAATAGGCGACTTCTCCGGTGTCGCTGATTTGTTGAAAGTATTGCAATCGCCGTTTGACGAGCACCCCGCATTCGAACAGTTTGCCGGGTTTCCGCCCGATTGGGCTTCCTCCATTTCCATCAGTTGTTCCTCATGAAACTCCCCGAAAACAGTGCCGAATGGCGGGCTCATCTGGCGGCCAAAAACGCCGAGCCCGTGGCCTATGAAGTCACCCGCCATGCCGCGACAGAGCGCCCTTTCACCGGTCGCTATGAAGCGCATTGGGCCAAAGGTGTTTACCGCTGTATTTGTTGCGACAACGAATTATTCAGTTCGGACACCAAATTTGACGCAGGTTGCGGCTGGCCCAGTTTCTCCCAGGCCAGCGACAGCAAAGCCATCGAAGAACGCGTTGACCGTGCCCACGGCATGCTGCGCACCGAAACCGTTTGTGCTGTTTGCAAAGCCCATTTAGGCCATGTGTTTCCCGACGGACCAGCGCCGACTGGCTTGCGCTACTGCATGAATTCAGCGGCTTTGTCTTTCGAGCCTGAACAGGATCAGCCATGAAGATGCTGATGGATTTTTTTCCTATTGCATTGTTTTTTATTGCTTTCAAACTTGGCGGTATTTACGTGGCGACTGGCGTAGCCATGGCAGCAACATTGGTGCAAATCGGGTGGTTGTATTTCAAACACGGCAAGGTCGAACCCATGCAATGGGTCAGCCTGGCCATCATCACTTTGTTTGGTGGTGCCACCTTGCTCACACACGACGAAACTTTCATCAAATGGAAGCCCACCATTCTTTACTGGTTGATGGGCGGTGTGCTCTTGGGCGGGCAGTTGCTGTTCAAACGAAACCTGCTCATGAAAATCATGTCAGCGCAACTCAACCTGCCCGACCCGGTTTGGCTTCGCTTGTTATTCGCTTGGGTGGCCTTTTTCACGGTCATGGGCGTGGTCAACCTGTGGGTCGCATTCAATTTCGACACCGACACCTGGGTCAATTACAAACTGTTCGGCGGCATGGGCCTGATGCTGGTGTTCGTGCTGGCGCAAGCGGTTTATCTGGGTAGGCACATTAAATTAGAAGAAACAGATAAACCGGCGGATACCCCATGAACATCACGGCGCAACAACTCGAAACCCGGTTGCAAACCGATTTACAGCCTTTTTTCTTGCAAGTGGATGACGAAAGTGCCGCCCATGCCGGGCATGCGGGCGCAGACGGTAGCGGGCAAGGCACGCATTTCCGTGTCCGTATAGGTGCCGGGGTATTTGACGGTTTAAGCCGCGTAGCCAGACACCGGCTTGTGTATGATTCCCTGCAACAATTCACAGACCAAGGTTTGCACGCCTTGGCCATTGAAATTGTCGACTTACCTGCTTGATGCACGGGCTTGTTTGACAGCCCGACTTACTCTTTTGAAAGTTTTTTCATGAAAATCTCTTTGACTCATCCCCTGCTCGCTGGCTTGATAGCCTGTGCCAGTCTGACA
>CANGCZ010000160.1 GCA_947452325.1 Comamonadaceae bacterium
CACCATCGAGCAACAAGAACTCATCACCACTTTGCTGGCGCACACCAGTTTGGAGAGTTCTTCTTCCATCAACCTGACCATGGTCGGTTTGGATGGCAGGCCAGTGCCCAAGTCCATGCGCCAGATGCTGGAGGAATGGATCAGTTTCCGTCAGACCACGGTGCAACGCCGTTCGCAATTCCGCTTGGACAAGGTGCTGGCTCGCATCCATATTTTGGAAGGCCGTCAGTTGGTGTTGCTCAACATCGACGAGGTGATTCGCATCATCCGTCACAGCGACGAGCCCAAGCCTGCGCTGATTGAGCGCTTCAAACTTTCCGACAGACAAGCCGACGATATTCTGGACATACGTTTGCGCCAGTTGGCGCGTTTGGAAGCCATCAAGATCGAGCAGGAATTGAAAGAATTGCGCGAAGAGCAGGGCAGGCTGGAAGACATTTTGGGCAGCGCCACTTCATTGCGCAAATTGATGGTCAAAGAAATCGAAGCCGATGCCAAAGTGTTTGCAGACGCACGACGCACTTTGATACAGGCCGAGAAAAAAGCCGTGGCTGAAGTCAAAGTCATTGACGAACCGGTGACGGTGGTGGTGTCTGAAAAAGGCTGGGTGCGTGCACGCCAAGGCCATGGCCACGAGCCCGGCAGTTTCGCGTTCAAAGCAGGTGACGGTTTGTACGACACCTTTGAATGTCGCACTGTCGATCAACTCATTGCTTTTGGTTCCAACGGCCGCGTGTATTCGGTGTCCGTGGCCTCATTGCCTGGCGCGCGTGGTGATGGCCAGCCGGTGACCACTTTGGTGGATGTCGAATCCGGTACGCAACTGGTGCATTACTTTGCCGGACCACCGACCATGACTTTGTTGCTCAGCGGTTCGGGTGGTTATGGTTTTGTGTGTTGCATAGATAACCTGATTTCACGCAACAAGGGTGGCAAGTCCTTCATCAATTTGCAAGACGGCGAAACCTTGTGCGTGCCCTCGGCGGTAGGCGGCGGCAATGGTGCCGAGCCTTTGCCGATTGCCACACATGTAGTGTGCGCATCTGCAGGCGGACGCATACTCACCTTTGACATCACCGAACTCAAGGCCATGGAAAAAGGCGGTCGCGGTTTGATGCTGATGGATCTGGAAGACAAAGACACACTCGCCGGTGCTGCTGCATACACGCGTTCTGTTTGTATTTTGGGTGTGGGTCGCGGCGGTAAAGCCCGCGATGAAACGCTGGAAATCAGAAGCTTGAATAATGCACGTGCAGCCAGAGCCCGCAAAGGAAAAATGGCGGACCTGGGATTTAAGCCTACCCACGTGTTGCGCGTTCTCTGACATTTCATTTGCTCAAAGGCAGACCTATGCCATTCATTTTTATACGCAGCAGCCTGTGCGCCGCGCTTGCGCAGTGCTTGCTTTGTGTGGGTCTGAACGCCTGGGCTCAGACTGACAAAAAAGCCGCGCCTGCAGCCAAACCCGCCATGACAGTGACGGTGACCCAAGTGCAAACGCAAAACCTGTCGCAGCGCCTCTCAGCCAATGGCAGCGTCACGGCTTGGCAAGAGGCCAGCGTCGGCGCTGAACTCGGCGGTTTGCGTTTGACCGAGGTGCGTGTGAATGTGGGTGACCAGGTCAGTGCCGGTCAGGTGCTGGCGGTGTTTGCCAATGACAACCTTGTCGCTGAATTGAACCAGTCCAAAGCGGCTTTGAATGAAGCCAAAGCCGTCGCCGCCGAAGCGCGGGCCAACGCTGAACGCGCCCGCGCTTTGCAGCCCAGCGGCGTCATCAGCGCGCAGCAATTCAACAAAGACGTGACCGCAGAAGCCACCGCCCAAGCCCGGGTGGAATCCGCCCAAGCCAATCTGGCGGTGCACGAGCTGCGCATGAAACAAACCCTGGTGCGTGCGCCCGACAGCGGTGTGATTTCGTCGCGCAGCGCCAGCGTGGGCGCGGTGGTCAGTCTGGGCACAGAACTGTTCCGGCTGGTGCGCGGTAACCGCCTGGAGTGGCGCGCCGAACTCGTGTCGGCCGAGTTGTTTCGTATCAAGCCGGGGCAGAAAGTGCGCATCAGTGGTCCCAGCGGCAGCGAAGTCATCGCCCAAGTGCGCGCAGTCTCGCCCGTGGTGGACGTGCAAAACCGCAGCGGCATGGTCTACGTGGATTTACCTGCTTCAGCCAACAGCGTGCTCAAGCCCGGCATGTTTGTGCGCGGCGAATTCGAGTTCGGCAGCACCCCAGCCTTGCTGGTGCCGCAGCAAGCGGTGGTGGTGCGTGACGGTTTTCAGCAAGTCTTTCTGGTCGGCAGCGATCAACGTGTGACGCTACACAAAGTCAGTGTGGGCAGGCGACAGGGTGACATGCAAGAGATCACCTCTGGTTTGCCGGCTGACGCCAAAGTGGTCGTGCGCGGTGCGGGCTTTTTGACGGCAGGTGATTTGGTGAAAGTCGTGCCATGAATGTGTCTGCCTGGTCGATCCGCAATCCGGTGCCGGGCCTGGTTTTGTTTGTGCTGTTGAGCGTGGCTGGTCTGCTGGCCTTTAACAGCATGAAGATCCAGAATTTCCCGGACATCGAACTGCCCACCATCATCGTCACCGCCAGCCTGCCGGGCGCGGCGCCCGGCCAGATGGAAACCGAGGTGGCGCGCAAAATTGAAAATGCCGTGGTCTCGGTACAGGGTTTGAAAAACATTTACACCAAAGTGCAAGACGGCTCGATGGTGGTGACTTGCGAATTCCGTCTTGAAAAACCTCTACAGGAAGCACTGGACGAAGTGCGCTCGGCGGTCAACGGTATACGCAGTGATTTGCCCGGCGATTTGATCGAACCGGTGATCCGGAAAATGGAGTTCACCGGCACGCCGGTGCTGGCGTTCACCTTGACCTCACCTTTGTATGACGAGGAAGGTCTGAGCTGGTTTGTCGACCAGACCGTGACACGCCGTTTGCTGGCGGTCAAGGGTGTGGGCTCGGTGACTCGCGTCGGCGGTGTGCAACGTCAGGTGGAGATCGCCTTGGACCCGGTGCGCATGCAAGCCTTGCGCATCAGCGCCGCCGATGTGTCGCGCCAGCTCAAACGTGTGCAAACCGAAAGCGCGGGCGGGCGTACCGATCTGGGCGGCAGCGAGCAGCCCTTGCGAACCATTGCCACCGTGGGTTCGGCGGCCGAACTCGCTGACATGGAATTGTCTGTGGGACAGGGCGGGCGCATCCGCTTGCGCGATATCGCCAGCGTGAAAGACACGATTGCGGAGCGACGCGCTTCGGCTTTTTTGAATGGCAAACCAGTGATTGGTTTTGAGGTGACACGCAGCCGGGGCGCCAGCGAAGTCGATGTCGGCGATCGCGTCTTCAAAGCCTTGGACGCATTGCGCGCCTTGCACCCGGATTTGCAAATCACCAACGCCTATGACTTTGTCACACCGGTGAAAGAGGAATACCACGGCTCCATGATGCTTTTGTACGAAGGCGCTTTGTTGGCGGTGCTGGTGGTCTGGTTGTTTTTGCGTGATTGGCGCGCCACTTTTGTGTCTGCCGTGGCTTTGCCACTGTCGGTGTTGCCGGCCTTCATCGGTATGTGGAGCCTGGGCTTTTCCATCAACGTGGTCAGTCTGCTCGCCATGTCGCTGGTGGTTGGTATTTTGGTCGACGACGCTATCGTTGAAGTGGAAAACATAGAACGCCATTTGCACATGGGCAAAACGCCTTTTGCAGCGGCCATGGAAGCGGCTGACGAAATCGGTCTGGCGGTGATTGCCACCACATTCACCCTGGTGGCCGTGTTTTTGCCCACGGCTTTCATGACGGGGATGGCGGGCAGGTTTTTTGTGCAATTCGGTTGGACCGCTGCGCTGGCGGTATTTGCGTCGCTGGTGGTGGCGCGTTTGCTCACGCCCATGATGTCGGCTTACATGCTCAGACCCATGACCAAGCCCGCGCCTGTGCCTTTCTGGATGCCGGTTTATATGCGCATGGTGCGTTGGTGTTTGAATCACCGTTTTTGGACGGCTTTGGGTGCAGCGGCTTTTTTCATTGGTTCACTCAGCTTGATTCCTTTGCTGCCTACCGGCTTTATCCCGCCGGACGATAACTCTCAAACCCAGGTCGGCATAGAGTTGCCACCGGGTACCTCCCTGGCTTTCACCGAACAAACCGCCGAGCAAGTGCGCCAACGCATCATTCGCTTGCCGCAAGTCAAATCGGTTTACACCACTATAGGCGGCGGTGCAGCAGGTTCAGACCCGGGCATGGCGCCAGGGGCTGCCGAAACCCGCATAGCTACCTTGACCATACAACTGACCGCTCG
>CANGCZ010000161.1 GCA_947452325.1 Comamonadaceae bacterium
GATTGGGTGTTGCGCTTGGGGCGTTTATCTTTGTTGAATTTTTTGAAAGTGGCCATCACGGGCTCCTAGGAAACAGATTGGTACGAATGAATATGAAAAATGACCGATTTTGAATTTGTGCCGCTGGCAAGAAATCCGGTGAAAAGAAAAGTGTTGTTGAGTTCTTGAAGAGCCAGTTTTTCAGCCAAAATTCCTACAGCCTTGGACTTCAATATCAGGTTCACTTTTCGTTGAACACCAGCTTCTTCCAACTGTGACTCGTGTTCTAAGCGGACATCCACAACCGGTAAGCCGGAGGGTGAATAACGCATTGAGGCAACCTCAATAAGGCGTGCTGTCAACTCGACACGGTTCACATTTGAAATTCAAAGATCAAGCCTGGAATTCAGCATGCTGTGTCTTGCGGGCTTCTTCACGCTCAACAGTTTTCATCATCAATGAAGGCGCAGTTTCTGCTTTTTTCTTCAACACAGTCAGATGTCTGAGCACAGCGTCATTGAATTTGAATGCATGTTCCAGTTCGGCCATCACGTCTTGATTGGCTTCAATGTTCAGGCACAGGTAATGCGCTTTGGCCAGTTTGTTGATCATGTAGGTCAACTGACGGCGGCCCCAATCTTCAAGGCGGTGGACTTTGCCGCCGCCATTGGTGATCAAACCTTTGTACCGCTCCAGCATGGCAGGAACCTGCTCGCTTTGATCCGGGTGTATCAACAATACGATTTCGTAATGACGCATGAACTCTCCTTATGGAATAAGCCGCCCACTGCGTCGTGGTGCGGCAAGGTGAAAACCTAACATTCTAACCTGTTTTGTTTTGCTTACTTGGCCAACGCCTGCCAGGTGGCAACCACGCTGTCAGGATTAAGCGAAATGGATTCAATTCCGACTGAAACCAGCCATTGAGCAAACTCCAGGTGATCGCTCGGGCCTTGGCCACAAATACCGACATATTTTTTGTGTTTTTGACAAGCCTGTATGGCTTTAATCAACAAGACTTTGACGGCGGGGTCGCGTTCATCGAAATCGGCCGCCAACAATGGCATGCCCGAATCACGGTCTAAACCCAAGGTCAATTGCGTCAAGTCATTCGATCCTATGGAGAAACCGTCGAAGTGCTCCAGAAACTCTTCAGCCAACAAAGCATTGCTAGGAACTTCGCACATCATAATCAGTTTCAAACCATTCTCACCACGTCGCAAACCATGTTGCGCAAGCAATTCAGCGACACGTTGCGCCTGCCCTAAGGTTCGTACAAAAGGCACCATGACCTGTACGTTGACAAGACCCATGTCATTGCGAACGCGACACAATGCCTCGCATTCCATGGCAAAAGCCTGCTGAAAATCCTGACTCAGGTACCTGGCTGCACCTCGAAAACCCAGCATAGGATTTTCTTCTTCCGGTTCATAGCGGTTACCACCAATGAGCTTGCGATACTCGTTCGATTTGAAATCCGACAAACGAACAATGACTGGCTTGGGCCAAAAAGCCGCTGCGATGGTTGAAACGCCTTCAGTGACTTTGTCAATGAAGAAAGCTTTAGGCGAGGCATGGCCTCTGGCCACCGATTCCACAGCCTTTTTCAACTCAGGATCTATGTGCGGATAATCCAAAATCGCTTTGGGATGCACACCGATGTTGTTGTTGATGATGAACTCCAGTCTGGCCAGTCCCACACCAGAGTTTGGCAGTTGAGCAAAATCAAATGCCAGACTGGGGTTACCAATGTTCATCATGATCTTGGTGTTGATTGACGGCATTTCGCCGCGCAAAACTTCAGAAATTTCAGTCTCAAGCAAACCGTCGTAAATGAATCCGGTATCACCTTCAGCACAACTGACCGTGACCAGACTGTCGGCCTGCAATATCTCAGTGGCGTCGCCGCAACCCACCACAGCAGGTATGCCAAGTTCACGCGCAATGATGGCTGCGTGGCAGGTACGCCCTCCCCGGTTGGTCACTATGGCGCTGGCCCGCTTCATCACCGGTTCCCAATTAGGGTCTGTCATGTCTGTCACCAGAACATCCCCTGCTTTGACTGTGTCCATTTCCGAAATATGGCTGACCAGACGAACCGGGCCGGTACCGATTTTTTGCCCAATGGCACGACCTTGCGCCAATACCGTGCCTTTGTTTTTTAACTTGTAGCGATGTTCGGATTGACCTTTTTGCTGACTCTTCACGGTTTCGGGTCTGGCTTGCAATATGTATAGCTTTCCATCAGATCCGTCTTTCCCCCATTCGATATCCATGGCGCGGCCGTAATGCTTTTCAATCACCAAGGCATATTCAGCCAATTGGGTGATTTCTTGATCACTGAGTGAATACCGGTTGCGCATCTCGGTAGGCACGTCATGGGTGACCACCAGTTTGCCGCTGGATAAACGTTCGGCCTGCGTTGAGAAATTCATTTGAATCAATTTAGAGCCCAAATTTTTTCTGACGATCGCTTGCTTGCCCTGTAACAACATGGGCTTGTGGACATAAAACTCATCTGGATTCACCGCGCCTTGGACCACGGTTTCCCCCAATCCATAGCTGGAAGTGATAAAGACCACGTCCTCAAAACCTGACTCAGTGTCCATGGTGAACATCACTCCGGCCGCACCGAGGTCAGACCTGACCATTCGTTGTATGCCTGCGGACAAAGCGACATCAGAATGTGCGAAGCCTTTATGCACCCTGTAACTGATGGCTCTGTCGTTGTAGAGGGAGGCAAAGACTTCTTTGATTTTCAACAGCACATCATCAATGCCTTGCACATTGAGAAAACTTTCTTGTTGGCCGGCAAAAGAGGCGTCAGGCAAATCTTCAGCTGTCGCTGAAGATCTGACGGCATAAGAGGCATTGACTGCACCTTGATTCAAAACGCTGAAAGCCTTTTTAACCTCCGACTCTAATTCAGAAGGAAAATTTTGCGCAATGATCCATGAACGTATGTCCGCACCTGTGGCAGCCAGATCCACTACATTTTCAGAGTCAAGTTGTTCAAGGGTTGTCTTGATCCGTTGATCCAAACCATCTTGCTGCAAAAACATACGAAAGGCATGGGCTGTGGTGGCAAACCCGGTAGGTACATTGACACCTTGCGGCAATTGAGAAATCATTTCGCCCAGGCTCGCGTTTTTACCGCCGACTGCCTCAACATCTGACATTCGTAAATTTTCAAAAGGGACGACCATTGCAGTCGGACTGAACAAGACGGACATGAAGTACTCCAAAAGTTAAAACTTGGCAAAGCCAGAACTCCTCAAGAAGTTCTGGCCTGACATGCCTGTGATGGCGCGACAGAAAATATTCGTCTGATTTCTTCGCAGCGAGGCATGATTTAATTCGGGTTCAGCCTTATTTTAGGCTTTTCCCAATTGGGGCCATTTGAAAGAATTTATGCTTAACCGGACCGTTTTCTTTGTATCCGATGGAACAGGCATCACCGCAGAGACCTTCGGCAACGCCATCTTGGCTCAGTTTGAAATAAAGCCCCGCCACATACGCTTGCCTTTCGTGGACTCCGAGGAAAAGTTGCAACAAGCGGTGATTCAGATCAACCAAACTGCTGAAAAAGAGGGTGTCAGGCCGATTGTTTTCACTACTTTGGCTAAGGATGAACTGCTGGATATGCTGGCTCTTAATGCCAAGGCTTTGATCATGGATATGTTCAGTACCTTTGTCAAACCACTGGAGCTTGAACTGAACTTGAAATCCAACCACCGCATTGGCAGATTTTCAGACATAAGCAAAAGCAAGGCTTATCACGATCGCATTGAGGCCATCAATTTCAGCCTGGCTCATGATGACGGTCAAAAAAATACCGATTTGGAGAAATCGGACGTTATTTTGGTTGGCGTCAGCAGAAGCGGCAAAACACCGACCAGTCTTTATCTGGCGATGCAACACGGACTCAAGGCCTCCAACTACCCGCTGATACCAGAAGACTTTGAAAGGCAAACCTTGCCACCGGCATTACTGCCACACCTGCAAAAAGTGTTCGGCCTGAGCATATTGCCTGAACGCTTGAGCGAAATCAGGAACGAGCGCAGACCTCATTCAAAGTACGCGAGCGCCCCCAATTGCCAGTACGAAGTCCGTGAAGCAGAATCGATGATGCGGCGTTACGGCATACGCTGGTTATCAACTACCACCAAAAGCATTGAAGAAATTGCGACTACCATCATCCAAGAGATCAAACCAGACAGCCTGATCTATTGAACACTTACAAACCGATTGCCGCCAAACCTGCTTTGGCAATTTGCGC
>CANGCZ010000162.1 GCA_947452325.1 Comamonadaceae bacterium
CGCAAACATTGCTGGATGCATCGCGCGACACACCGGCCAAGGCTTTGCAAATGACGAATGTGTTTTCCCGCGCGACATTGGCACCGCCCTCGGGTGCAGGCAGTTGGGTGTTCGGCGCCAGCTTGGCCTTGGGCCGTCGCGTGCTGGCCAGCAACCCGGATGTGAATGTGTTTTATACAGGCTTTAACGCTTGCAACAGCTACGACCAGGGCTTGCAAGCCATGGCAGCGGTGAAGTGTCCGGTGTTGATGGTGTTGGGTGACTCAGATCAAATGACCACGCCCAAAGGCGCACAGCCTTTGATCACACAAGCCAGGGAAAGCGGTATTGCGTTGAAAGTGGTGATGATTCCTAATGGTCACCACCAGATGAGCGAATCGCCGGATGAAACGCTGAATGCGTTGAAAGCGTTTTTAAACCTGGCTTGAGCTTGGCACTACAGTGAATTGACAAAACCAAGCAGCGACTGTCTGTCCACTTCAGGCAGTCGTTTGTAACTGTCAGCCGATTTTTTGGCCTCACCGCCATGCCACAAAATAGCCTCTTCGACATTGCGTGCGCGTCCATCATGCAATAAATACATACCGCTGTTTACCCGGTCTGCCAGGCCCACACCCCACAGCGGTGCAGTACGCCAGTCGTTACCGCCGGCTTTGAAATCGGGTCTGCCATCGGCCAACTCAGGGCCCATGTCGTGCAACAACAAATCGGTGTAGGCCGCAAAGGTTTGGTGTTCAATGGCCGGTAAAGCAGGGTAACTGCCGGTTTTCATGGAAGGCACATGGCATACCGCGCATTGCAATTCGGCAAACAAAGCTTGCCCCCTGAGCGTCTGCGGGTCATTGTGCAAACGCGAGCGCGGTGCGTCTGTGGCCCGCATGAAAAAATTGACTGCATTCCAAGCCTGATCGGTCAACTCGGGTTTGGCATATTTAGATACCGATTCATAACACGCCTTTTGGATCAGCGTGCAATCCTGGTCCGGGTACAAGGACGTGGTCACGCCGATATCACCCAAATGCGCTGCAGCCACCTGCTGGCTGATAGACGGCTGGTTGGCTTTCCAGCCAAAGCGCCCCAGCTTGCGCTTGAACGTGGCGTCATCAGCCACGTAGTTAGGACGCCCGTTAAAGCCAAGTGCTTTTTGAGATGCGGCAATGGCCAGAATGTCGGCCTCGGGTACGGCCTCTAAAAATCCCAGACCGTATAAGGCCGGGCCGTTACGCACAGACTTCATCACGCTGTCATCGATAGGACCGAATTTTTCATTGGTGATTTTCAGCTCGGGGCGACGCAACTCCACTTCTGTGCCGTCAGCCAGTTTGACGGTATGGGGCAGCCAGCGGATATAGACGTCGGCTTCGCCGGTACTCGGCTCTGCCAGTCCACCCTCTAAGGTAAACACTTGTATCTGGCTGTCGTAGGCCGGGTGCGGCATGGTTTCGTCAGTGCCGGGTTTGCGCACTGACAAACGCACCAGTTGCTGAAATACAGGTTTATTCAATTGCTGGGTGGTGATGCCGCGACCGTTGTTGATGTGGCATCCCGAACACGCGTTAGCCAAAAAAAACGGTCCCATGCCCCACACACCGTCCAGCCGTGGCGCAAATGTCCAAATGGTATTGAACTGGTTTTTACCGGTCTCGTGCAATTGCATTTGATCCGGGTCTAACTGGGCCACGGGTTGCAGATACAACTGTGCATCGGGCGTGCATTGTTTGGTCACGCTGTTCCAAACGCATTCGTCATTCACATTCGAATAACCTGTGCTGACAAACAAAGACATGCCTGCAAAAACAAGACAGCAAAAACCTAAACGTATGCGGGTGTTCATGAGACCGAGTTTAAGAGCGCGGGGACCCCACACACATTGCGGGTATCCCCTGTCTCTGGGCTGAAACTCAGGTCATTTAGGTGACAGCAGGCAACTGCGAGCTGCGGCCACGGCCTCAGAGATTTGCATATGCCGCGTCAGGCCATGCAGACGAATTCACATCACGTCGGCCAACACCCAAGTATCCCAACGTGCATGAACGGCTTGACTGCCCGGTTCCTGCGCCAGCAGCAAAGCAACCAGCAACGGTGCCAGACGCGTGGTTTGCACATCAATCAGCAACACATAACGCGGCGCCTGCCCGGGCGTGTCTTCGTTCAACAAACCCGCCCAGTCCAGTTGCTGCAACAACTCCAATATGTGTTGCAACTGCAAAGGGTCGGATTGCAGCACCCGAGCCAGATCGGGCAAGGAGACGCCGTGCTGCCCGCCGCTTTGTGATTTTTTGAGTTCCCGCAAAATGTCCAGCGCCAGTTGAAATGGCGCGCCAGGCGCCTGTGTGTCACGCACGTGGCCCATGGAAAGACCGGGCCAACTCGCCACCAGCACGGCGCCTAGCAACACAATCACCCACGACATGTAAATCCACACCAGCAGTATCGGCACAGTGGCAAACGCACCGTAGACAAGAGAGAAGGTCGACATATTGGCCAGGTACCAAGTCAGCAAACCGCGTGCGATTTCCACCACCAGCGTGGTCAACAGACTGCCGCCCAGCACCTGACGCCAAGGCACATGCGTGTTCGGCACAAACCGGTACAGCGCCGATATGCCACCCCATAACAACACAAACTCCAGCCCGTCCAGCGCCTGTTTCATGGCAGGGCTTTGGCTGCGCAGCGAACCGCCGGACCAGGTGATGACCGAGGCCATGGTGACCAGACCGGCGGCCACCAGCACCGGGCCCAGCGTCAGCACCGCCCAATACAACAGCAGCCTTTGCCCCCAGGGTCTGGGTTTGGTGACACGCCAAATAGCGTTCAAGCTGCGGTCTATGGTGAACACCAGCGCCAGCGCAGAAAACATCAGCGCCGCAAAACTCACCACGCCCAGGCGGCTGGCCTTGCTGGTGAACTGCGTCAAATAGCCCAGCACTTGGCGCGAAATGCTGTCAGGGATCAGGCTTTCAATCAACCAGCGCTGCAACACGTTTTGAAACTGATCGAACAACGGAAAAGCGGTCACCACGGCCAAGGCGACGGTGATCAGCGGCACCAGCGCAATGGTGGTGGTGAAGGTCAATGCACCTGCGGTCTGACCCAAGCGGCCTTCAGCAAAACGCTGGCTCAGGCGGCGTGCGGTCTTGCGCCAGGGGAACTGTTGCAGCTTGCGTAAGCTGACGGAGATATACGAGACAATCATGACCTCTATCATGCCATTGACCACCATACCTACTCCTGCCGCCTACCAACACGCGCGACTCACCCGCTTACTGGCGGTGGGCAGCCTGCTAGGACTTATTGTGTTGTCGCTGGCCTGGGAATTGTGGCTGGCGCCCTTGCGCCCCGGCGGCTCGTGGCTGGTGCTTAAAGCCTTGCCCTTGTGCCTGCCTTTGGCAGGCTTATTGAAAAACCGCATGTACACCTACCGCTGGGTCACGCTGGTGGTCTGGTTGTATTTCGCCGAAGGTGTGATCCGCATGAACGGCGACCGCTGGCCAAGCAATGTGTATGCAAGCGTGGAGGTGGCGCTATGCCTGGTGTTGTTTGTAGCCAGTGCCATGCATGTGCGCTGGCGGCTCAAAGATGCGGCCTTGGCCCAACAACTTCAATCCAACACAGAAGCGGTTTCTGAGGTGACTGCTCAGGAAAAGCAAGCATGAACCGCTTGATAGAAACACTCAAACACATTTGCGGCGAAACCCATGTGCTCACCGGCGAAGGCTTGACCGCTTATGAACGCGACTGGCGCGGGCGTGAACACGGACGTGCGCTGTGCGTGGTGCGACCGGGCAGCACGCTCGAAGTGTCTGCGGTGGTGAAGGTCTGCGCAGCGCTTGACCTTGCCATGGTGCCGCAAGGCGGCAACACGGGTTTGGTGATGGGCTCTACACCGGACACCTCAGGGCGCGAAGTCGTGATCAATCTGCAACGCATGAACAAAGTGCGTCACCTTGATCCGGCCAACGCCACCCTCACCGCGGAAGCCGGTTGCATTCTTCAACAAGTGCAACAAGCCGCTGACCGGGCCGGTTTTTTGTTTGCGCTCAGCTTGGCATCTGAAGGAAGTTGCACTTTGGGCGGTAACTTGGCCAGCAACGCAGGCGGCACGCAAGTGCTGCGTTATGGCAATACGCGCGACCTGTGTCTGGGCCTGGAAGTAGTGACCGCCCAAGGCCATGTATGGCAAGGTTTGAGCGGCTTGCGCAAAGACAACACCGGCTACGACTTGCGTCATTTATTTATTGGCAGCGAAG
>CANGCZ010000163.1 GCA_947452325.1 Comamonadaceae bacterium
GGCACGGTCACCAACCATTCTGTGTCGCAGTGTTGCAGACCGGTGAGAAAACCGCTGAGCGGCCCCATGTCTGCGTAGTCTGAGTCAGACACCACCTTCAAGCCGCTCAAAGCGTAGTCAGCGGGGTTGCGGTTGGCGTTGATCAGCACTTCCGACACCTGCGGCTGCAAACGCGCTATGGCGTGTTGCACCAGCGTTTGGCCACGAAACAGTTGCAAACCTTTGTCCACACCGCCCATGCGCGTAGCCCGCCCGCCTGCGAGTACGCAGCCGGTGATGTTGTTTTTAACGGGTGGCTTAAACGCAGAGGGCAGCATGTTCAGCCGCCGATGTAACTCATTTCCACGCGTTTTTTGCCGGGCGCGGTGGCGGGCAATTGGTTTTGGCCGCGCAACTCGGAATAGCGGTCTTCACGTTGCTGCCAGATCAAGCCTATGGCCGATGCGATGTCAGCATCGCTCGCGCCTTCGCGCAACAGGCTGCGCAAATCGTGGCCTTGCACCGCGAACAAACACAAATACAGCTGGCCTTCGGTGGACAAACGTGCACGGTTGCAATCGCTGCAAAAAGCTTGCGTCACGCTGCTGATGACGCCGACTTCGCCCAGTGCCGGATCAAATTTTCCCGAGGCATCTGCGTAACCCCAGCGTTGCGCGGTTTCGCCCGGCGCGCTGGCCTCCAGCGGCACCAGCGGAAACTCGGTTTGCAATAACTTGATGAGTTCAGCCGAAGGAAGCACTTCGTTCATCTTCCAGCCGTTGGTTTCGCCCACGTCCATGTATTCGATGAAGCGCAGGGTGATGCCGCTGCCACGAAAGTGGCGCGCCATGGGAATGATTTCGCTGAGATTGGTGCTTTTCTTCACCACCATATTGATTTTCAAGCCGCTGAAGTGGCCCTTGGCATCGCGCCCCAAACCGGCTTCTTTGGCGGCTTCGATGCCGTCCAGCACATCGGCCACCGGAAAGTCCACATCGTTCATGGCGCGGAAGATGGCGTCGTCCAAACCGTCAAGACTGACGGTCACGCGTTGCAAGCCCGCGACTTTCAGCGCTTGTGCTTTTCTTCTCAACAAAGAGCCGTTGGTGGTCAGGGTCAGGTCCAGCGGATGACCGTCAGGCGTGCGCAGTGCAGACAGTTGTTCTATCAACAACTCCAGGTTTTTGCGCAGCAAAGGTTCGCCGCCGGTGAGCCGGATTTTTTGCACGCCGTGCGCCACAAAAATAGACGCAGTGCGGGTGATTTCTTCAAAGCTCAGGAGCGAGGAGTGCGGCAGGTATTTGTAATTGCTGTCGAACACTTCCTTGGGCATGCAGTAATTGCAGCGGAAGTTGCAGCGGTCGGTGACGCTGATGCGCAGATCGCGCAGCGGGCGTCCACGCCGGTCGCCAAGCAAACCGGTGGCAGCAATGGGTTGAGCGGGGATGGAGGCGCGCAGGTTGCGCTGATCAATGACGGGGATGACGCGTTCAGACATGGTGACATTGTCCCTCAGAAAAGTCTGATGCCCTGTTTGTCGTTTTATAAGCGCTGCGCCAGTAACCAATCGATTTCTTCCTGCGTGAATCCGGCCTGCAAACGCGCCTCGTTGTTGAAAGGCGGTTTGAGGCGCGGTGCGGCGTGGCGTTGCACCAGCAGCGGGTAATGCATCAACGGGTCCAGCTTGTGTTGCGCGCACAGCCAGCGGAACCAATGGTTGCCAATGGCGACGTGGCCGATTTCATCCCGCAAAATAATTTCCAATACAGGCTGCAAAGCAAGCGCGTGCGGTGAATCGCTTAAAGGCAATTTGGCTTGTATCAAAGGCGTGGCGTCCAGCCCGCGCGCCTCCAAGGTGCGCGGCACCAGGGCCATGCGCGCGATCACATCGTCAGCGGTTTTCTCGCACATTTGCCACAAACCGTCGTGCGCCGCGAAATCGCCGTAGCTGTGACCCATGTCGCGCAGCAAACCACATAGCAATTCAAAGTGAGTCGATTCTTCATACGCCACTGTCAACCAGTCGCGGTAATACGCCTCGGGCAAACCGGCAAAGCGCCAGATCGCGTCCAGCGCTAAGTGAATGGCGTTGTATTCAATATGGCAAATCGAGTGCACCAAGCCGGCCAAACCTTGCGGTGTATACACCGAGCGCGAAGGCACTTGCTGCGGCGGCTTGAGCTCAGGTCTGGCGGGTCTGCCGGGCAAGGGCATGCCGGGTGCTTTCAAGACCGAGTCTGTGTCCAGCTTCATGCGGTCACGGTCTCGCCATAGCGCTTGCACCGCCTGCACTTGGGTGTGCGGGTCGGCATCGCACAAGACCTGTAGGGCAGCGCTTCGTAATTCCATCCCTACAATTGTAGAAACACACAGGAACACAGACCATGGCCATTTACCAGCTCGACGATCACAGCCCCGACATACACCCCAGCGCATGGATTGAAGACAGCGCACACGTCATGGGCGCGGTCAGTTTGCATGCCAACACCAGCGTCTGGTTCAACGCCGTGATTCGCGGCGACACCGAGACCATCACCGTAGGCGAAGGAAGCAATATCCAAGACCTGGCCGTGATTCATGCAGACAACGGCTTACCGGTGGTGATTGGCAAGCATGTCACCGTGGGCCACCAGGTCATGCTGCACGGCTGCACCATAGGCGATGAAAGCCTGATCGGCATCGCCGCTGTGGTGCTCAACGGTGCTCGCATTGGAAAAAATTGTGTGGTCGGCGCCGGTTCGGTGGTCACCGAGGGCAAAGAATTTCCTGATGGCAGTCTGATCATGGGCACGCCGGCCAAAGTGGTGCGCCAGCTCACCCCCGAGCAAATTGAAGGTTTACGCATGAGCGCCAAACATTACATGAACAACGCCAAGCGTTTTCACAATGGATTGAAAAAAATCGGATGAGCGAACTGCATAAATTTATTTTCGAAGGCCTGCCTGTGCGCGGCCTGTTGGTGCGCTTGACCGACAGTTGGCAAGATATTTTGAAGCGCCGTGCTGACAACTTAGAGACCGGACCTTACCCTCAGGCCGTCAGACATTTGTTGGGCGAGATGACAGCAGCTGCGGTGTTGATGCAGGCAAATATCAAATTCGATGGCGCGCTGGTATTGCAGTTGCATGGCGAGGGTCCGCTCAAACTTGCGGTGGTTGAAGTGCAGTCCGATTTGCGTTTGCGCTCGACCGCCAAAACCACTGGCGAGGTGACAGACGGCATGGCGTTTGAAGACATGGCCAACCAAAACAACCTCGGTCGCTGCGCCATCACGCTGGATCCGGTGGGCAGGCGTGCGGGGCAGCAGCCTTACCAAGGCGTGGTGTCCCTGTATGACGACCACAAACAACCTTTGAAGAAATTCAGCGACGTGCTGGCGCATTACATGTTGCAAAGCGAGCAACTCGACACCACGTTGGTGCTGGCTGCGAATGACAAAGTGGCCGCCGGTTTGCTGATACAGCGATTACCCGTGGGCGGCATTGCCAACTTGGGCGGCAGCAAAACCATGGCCGAGGAAGACGCCATCGGCCAAAGCGAGGACTACAACCGCATCGCCATACTGGCCAACAGTCTGACAGCCGATGAGTTGTTGCAACTCACACCGGACAAAGTGCTACACCGTTTGTTTTGGCAGGAAAATTTGCGACACTTTGCGCCCGAGCCTGGCATGGATTCACCGCGTTTTGTGTGCTCGTGCAACCGCGAGCGCGTCAGCAACATGATTCGCAGTCTGGGCCGTGAAGAAGCAGACAGCATTTTGGCCGAGCGCGAGTTGATAGAAGTGGGCTGTGATTTTTGCGGCCAGCAATACCGTTATGACGCGATTGACGCGGCGCAGCTGTTTGTGCCGGGACAACCGCCTGTACCGCCGCCATCCTCAGCTTTGCAATAAGCGGCTGAAAAGCTGTTGTTCACATGCAGGGTCGGCGCAGCACTCGCACAGCCCACGCCAGCGAGCTTCAATTTCCGGTCGTTTCATGGCATCGACTTGCCCGTTGAGCAGCGCATAAACCGCTTGCTCGAGAACCGCATCATTGTCTGCATGCAGGCTCTGGTAATTTCTTTGCAACTCATGCAACTGGGTTCGCCAACCCTCATGAGAGTTGGACGAAGCGATGTCTTGCGGGTTGCGCCACAGCAAATGTCTGCCGTTAGCCGGCGTGTCTGCCAAATCCTGCGGGGTGGCAGGAC
>CANGCZ010000164.1 GCA_947452325.1 Comamonadaceae bacterium
CAGGGCTCTTGGACTTGGTCTTTTCGACCTCGCGTCCGTGACGCACCAGTTGGTTAATGGTTGGCATTGAAAACGTCCTTCAACGTTTGAACTTTGAAAAGGAATTGATCCGGAAATTTCCGAAAAGCCTGACAGTATAGCAGTAAGCCGGCGAAACCAGCTGATGAATTGAAAATGCGCTAAAGGCTTGGCCTAAAGCATTACTTCAGCCACAGGGTCAAGGTGTCCCAGGTGCGCCCGAAGAAACCCGCCTCCTCCACCGCAGCCAAAGCCACTAAGGGAATGTCAACCAATGGCGCCTGGTCCAGTAACACCTTGAGCGTGGCGACAGATTGGTTTTTCTGCAAGGGTGCGAGCAAGGGGTCTGGGCGGGTCACCATGGTTTTGATTTTGGCGGCCTGGCCCTGTGGTACAGCCACCACAATCGCCTGGTTTCGGCCCAGCCCCACCTGGGCCTGCCGGCCTTTGAACACGGCAGGAGTGACCACAGCCTGTCCCGCTTCAAACAACTTGATGCCGTCAAACGCGGTGTAGCCCCAGTTCAATAATTTTTGCGCCTCTTCAGCTCGCGCGTTTTCACTGGCAGCGCCCAGCACGATGGCCAATAGGCGACGCCCTGGCAAATTCGGGAAATCGCGCTTGGCCGTGGCCACCAGACAAAAACCAGCGGCGTCGGTGTGGCCGGTTTTCAATCCGTCGACCGTCGGGTCTCTGAACAACAGCAAATTGCGGTTACTGTCATTGGCCGCAGGCGTGCCCGGGTAACGGTATTTTTTGATGGCGTAATAGCCCACATAAGCGGGGAAATCCTGCATCAAGCGGGTAGCAAGAACAGACAAGTCTCGCGCGGTGGTGGTGTGGCCGGGTTCGGTCAAACCTTCGGGGTTTTTGTAGCCGGTGTGGTTCATGCCCAGCGCCTTGGCCTGGGCGTTCATCATCTCGACAAAATGCTCGCTGGTGCCGCCCACACCTTCGGCGAGCGCCATGGTGGCGTCGTTGCCGGACTGCACGATCATGCCCTTGAGCAAGTCTTCGACCGGCACTTGCATTTTGGGATCAATGAACATGCGCGAGCCTTCCATCTTCCACGCTTTAGGGCTGACGGAAAAGGTTTGTTGCAAGGTGATTTTTTTCTGGCGAAGAGCATCAAACACCAGATAAGCCGTCATCAGTTTGGTGAGTGACGCAGGCTCCACCGGTGTATCGGCTTCTTTTTGCGCCAGCACTTGGGACGCCGTGACATCCAGCAACAAATAAGCGCGGGCGGCTATTTCAGGCGCTTGGGGTGTTTGTGCGTGAGATGCCGTGGAGAGAAAAAAACCGAGAAAGGCAATGACAACAGTCTGTTTCATAGGGTAGCAAGTAGCAGTGAGAGAGGTTTCAAGCCCTCAGGTGGCGCATGGCCAAGGATTTCAACAAAGGCAATTGTCCATGAAAGAAATGTCCTGTGCCGGGAAAGACAGTCACTGGCAGTTGTTGCGGTCTGGCCCAATCCATGACGGCAGACAAAGCTACGGTGTCGTCACTCTCGCCGTGTATCACCAAGCTGTGCTCAAGCGCCTCTGTGGGCAATGGGCTGGCCGGGAAATGGCTGACGGCGGTGCCCACCAGCATGATTTTTTTTAATCTGCCCGTGGGCCAAAGTGTTTGCACGGCCTGACAAGTGACAAAGGCCCCGAAAGAAAAACCGGCCAGCACCAAAGGCGCGTGCGGTGCGAGTTGTTCTGCGAGTTCCACCAAATCCTGGGTTTCACCACGGCCTTCGTCATACGCGCCTTGAGAATTACCGACGCCGCGAAAATTGAAACGCAAACAATCCCAACCTTCGGCCACACAGGCACGCGCCAGCGTTTGCACCACTTTGTTCTCCATGGTGCCGCCAAACAGCGGATGTGGGTGAGCCACGACAGCCAAGCCTTTCGCAGTCCCTGCAGGCTTGTCCAGCACCGCCTGCACCTGACGGTCTGCCAATTGCAAATGCAAGGGTTGCAGCATGAAGACCGGTGTCAGCGACCTACGTTGTCCGGTAAGCGCAAGCGCTCAACGACCTGACCATTTTGCAAATGTGATTCGATGATTTCATCGATATCTGCATGGTCGACATAGGTGTACCAAACCGCCTCGGGGTACACCACCAGCACCGGCCCGCCGGCACACCGGTCCAGGCAACCCGCCTGGTTCACACGCACACCGTCGACGCCGTTGATGCCGAGTTGCTTGACACGGGTTTTGCAATGCTTCCAAGCGGTTTGCGCCTGATGGTCCGAGCAACAGGCCTCACCAGCATCGCGCTGATTGAGGCAAAAGAACACATGGTGTTGGTAATAACTTTGGGTTGTCATGCCGGGATTTTAGAGTCGGTGCGTGTACAAGCCGCGGTGACGCAAACGCCAGCCCGCCCAGACCAACAAAACCCATGGCCATGACCAATTCAACCAAGGCGTCAATCCATGGAAACGGATGAAACGACCTTGCTCCCAGGTCTGCATGGTTTGCTCGTAATACACGCTCACAGGTGAGAGGTTCAACAAGAGCAGCAACAACCACTGAACCAGAAACAGGTTTTGCATCAAGCGCCGCTCAGACCCTTTGAGTAGCAGCACCATCACACACAAACCCAATGCCAGGCCGCTGCCGGACTGGGGCGTGAGCCAATGCCAGGCGTGCACCGGACCGTAAGTCAAGGTGGCAGACAAAGCGTTCCCCAGCACCGCCAGCACGGTCACAGCCCCCACAGCCGCGCTACGCTGCACCAGGCGTCGGCACAAAGCCATGGCCAGTAAACCGGGCACCAGCAGACCCAAAGCGACGCAGACCATCTCAAGTGCCGGTGTCATGGGCTGCGACCACCACTCCAAATTGCTGGAAAACCGGGCTTCATACGCTGGCAACCATTCCAGCAAAAAGCGGCGCAGCGAATCCACCACATGGCCCAGTCCCAAAGGCACGGTCACGGGGAACAACAGCGCCACAGGCCACAAGGCCAGCAGCACCAGGCTGCCTTTGGCGTCATGCGTCAACCATTCGCGGCGAAACTGCGACCACCGGTACAACCAGCCGCGCTTTTCCAGCCCCACAGCCATGGCAGCGCCTGCCATACCACCCACCGTGTTGAGCAGCCAATCGAGTGCTGAAGGCACGCGCATCGGTAGAAATGACTGCATGCTCTCCATGCCAAACGACAAGCCACAACAACCGGCCACCGCCAGCCACCAGGCACCGGCGCGCGCGAAACCGCTGCGCATGCCCGCCAGACACAACCAAAAGCCCAGTGGCGCATAACCCAGCAAATTGCTGTTGATATCAAACCAAGTGTTGTAGATGGGCCAAGGCGCAGTCACAAACGACCAGGGCGCGATTTCCTGGTTGCGCCAGTCTTCGAACGGGTAGAGGCTGGCGTAGACAATCACCAGCACGCAAAGCCAAGACAGCGTCCAGGCCGTGGTACGTCGCTTAACCGTCATGGGCCGTCAAAAAGGTTTGACCACCACCAGCACCACCGCAGCCACCAGCAACAGCACGGGCGCTTCATTGAACCAGCGATACCAAATATGCGAGTGGGTGGCAGCACCGGATTCGAAATAACGCAAATGTCTGGCGCACAGATGGTGGTAGCCGATGGCCAGAATCACCGCCAGCAGTTTGAGTGACATCCAGTTTGCGGGAGGGAGTCCGCCAATGCCGTAGAACAGCCATAAACACAAGCCCAAAGCCAGCGCAGGCCACATCAGCAAGGTCATGAAGCGCATCAGCTTGCGCGCCATCAACAGCAAGCGCTCGCGTTCGGCGGTGGACTCTGGCGCGACCATGGCCAGATTCACAAAAATGCGCGGCAGGTAAAACAAGCCGGCAAACCAGCTGGCCACAAAAACAATATGAAAGGCTTTGACCCACAACATGACAGGAGTTTAGTGGCAAGCCCCGGCGTCGCCCGCTGCGGACGCGACTGGGGTTTCACCCCAAAAGGGGTTTCAGCCGATGCGGCACAATTTCCCCATGACCATTCCTACCCCATTCCCCCACACCCGCTTGCGTCGCCTGCGCCGCGACGACTTCACCCGCCGCCTGGTGCGCGAAAACGCCTTGAGCGTGAATGACTTGATTTACCCGGTGTTTGTGCTGGACGGCGAGAAGAAACGCGAAG
>CANGCZ010000165.1 GCA_947452325.1 Comamonadaceae bacterium
ATATAAATTAGAACCAGATGCAATAACGTGATTTACGCTATCAAGACCAGAGCCATTGACAGTGGCGTAATTGGTGAAACTTATTCCTCCATTGTGAGAAATACTAAGCCCCCCCAATGTCCACGGATCTGTTGCTTTTGTCGATGCGTATATGTCATTACCAGACACAAACACGCTGAACACCCGATTACTACCCAAACCATTGGCTGTGGTGAGATTTGTAAATCTAGAACCTCCGTTGTTGGAGATGCTCAGGCCTCCATCAGTAGCAGCATAAACATTCGATCCATCAACAAAAACAGCATAAACCAAGTTAGAACCTAAACCGTTTGCGATGGTACGGTTAGTAAACGAGATAGATGACGTTGCAGCTATTTGTGCCGATCCTGCGGCAAAGTTTGTTTTTGTAGTTGTAACCGTTGCCGTTGAAATTGTCAGTGGTGAAACGCCAGAAATAGTTACCAAACCGCTTCCACTTATCGCTACAACACCAGAGGCAGTTGCATTGCCTGCATATGCAAATGAGGAGTCATAGTTTGTAATTTGAACTGTGAATCCATCTGAAGTTGCAGTCGGAGTAGCAAAAACTGGATTCAGTGCCGCCCCCAAATTGGCGAAACCTCCGCTGCCACCACATGCAACGAGCAGGCCAGATAAAACGACCAACAAAACTCTTAAGAAAAACGTCATGGCATTGATAAATTAGACTGTTGAGTCTGTTTATACCACAAACAGACTGCAAGGTCTAAAAATCAAATATCAATCATGGTGGATCTTTTGCTACAAGATCAGATCTTGGTCAAATTCAAAACTTGAAATGAAACCCGTTTATGTCAACGAAAGAATTTCTAGCAAAATAAGCCGCTGTAATGTGCTTATTTTGAAGGCGGCTTAAACAGTAGTGCCAGTGAATTGGCAAAAGCTTCTGGCGTCAATGAATGATCTTCAATAAACAATCTTTGCACAATAAAGGCCGGAATTTGAATAGAAAAAAGGGCGGTAGAAAGCTCTTCAAGATTTACTCTGGGATCAATTTTTTTATTCTTTTGAAGTATCACTAACTGAAGCTTTAATGCAGCACGAATTCGTTCAAAAAAACCCACCATAAAGACTTTGACATCTGCGCGAAGCAAGGACAGCGACCACACATGCACACTCATGGCTTTACCAGGCCCCATTGTTATTTCTTCTACAACTTTCAACGCATCAGTTAACAACTGCTTCAAATCGCCATCGCCAGTTGTTCGGATTTTTTCTAGGTCAGCCTCAATCTTGTTGGCAAAGTTGCCAAGATTCTCAGCAATGATGGCCAAGATCATTTGATCTTTGCTTTCGAAGTGATGGTAGAGAACACCTCTAGATGTGTTGGCAGCTTTTTCAATGTCAGTCATGCTGGTTTCAAAAAAACCGCGTTGAGCAAAACATTGTCGCGCTGCAAGCAAGATATTGTCTCGGCTAACTATTCCCGTAGCGTAATTTTTTTTCGTGACCATAACTTCATTTTATGTCTTGCTTGATTGTTGACTTTGATACAGATCAATACTAGACCGACTGATCAGTCTATGTTATAAATAGACCAAATAGTCTATTTAAGGCATCTTCGTATGTTTTTGCGTTCAGTCTCTCGTTCAATGGTTTCAGTTCTGCTTGTGCTTCTGTCTGGATGTGGCGGCGGTAGTAGTCAGGACACTCGTTTGGCAGACGCTTTGGATGGGTTTATCAAACCCTATATGGCCGCCAATGGCATCACTGCTACCACTCTTGCAGTAATGAAAAATGGACAGATCTTGTATGAGAAATCTTATGGTTATCAGGACTTGGCAGGCACCACACCGCTGAGGTCTAATGCTTTGATGACAGGTGCCAGCATCGTCAAACCAGTCACGGCAGCTGCCATTCAGGCTTTGGCATCAGCTGGTAGTTTGCTGTTGAGCGACAAAGTGTTTTGCCCTGATGTTGCAACATCGCCATCCCCATCACATCATTGTTGGTTGAGCAAAAGTTTATGGTCAGCCGCAGATTCGCGAATAGCCAATATAACTATTGCACACTTATTAGCACATCAAGGTGGGTGGAACCGAGCTGGGACAGCTTGTTATGCCTATCAAAATCCAAGCACTGACAACAGCAAAACCGCAGCAATTCAGCTTGTTTTGCAGGCAAGTGGGACGCCTTGTGATCCCTTGCAGCACGAATTCATTGTGCAAGACCAACTTGGCTTAATTAGTCCAACCTTGACTCAGCCAACACTTGAGCAAGATATCAGCTTCTTCATGAGAGGTAGTTTGGATTACGACCCGGGAACCACACCTCCAGCGGGAATGGATCAGTACTCCAACTTTGGTTATGTTTTGTTGGGCTACATCATTGAAAAGGTATCCGGACAAACATACAACAACTATGTCAACAGCACCATCTTGGCGCCCTTAGGCATAAGCGCAGCAGACTTTCAAGATAGCCATTCCTTGATAGCCAATGCCGATCCGCGAGAACCAAACTACATCACCACAGTCATAGCCCCTAGTATTTTTGTTCCAGGTACGTTGGTCTCCGCCCGCAATGGTGCACTTAACGCCAGCAATTTTGTAGCTGCAGCAACCAGCATGATGACCGCAAAAGCCATGGCCTTGTTTGCAAGTTTTTACAAAATTGATACCAATGCAAATAGCGTAGACTGCATCAACAACGGCAAACCCTTAGCAGGTGTTCCCAACAGTGGTTTTCATTACGGCGATCTCCCCGGTACAGCAGCCGTTGTTAGCCAATCAACTTCAGGCATCAGCTATGCCGTGCTGATGAACAGGAACGATAAATATGAGGGAGCTGGTGCCTCTACTGGGTGTGGAAGTTGTGGAGGAAATGCAGGTCCTTTACAAAATACCTCTATCGCTGTGCGAGTTGGCATCAATGCTGCCATTGCATCGGCAGGATATTGACGAATAGTTTGTGAAATTACTTCTAGTCAAATTCCCTTCAAAAGGACATCATCAACCCTGTTGCCGTAGTGTCGGGTTGAACCGACATCTGATCAACCCAGCCGTTACTGGACGCTGCCTCGACACTGCCGGACCTCTGCTGGGTGTTCAACCCTGTTGCCCAAGTGAGGGTTGAACCGAACTCCCAGCCTTGGTCCCTTTACAGAACGATCAGCAAGTGTCGTGTCACGACACCTGCTATCAGATCAGAGCTGAAATATCAACCCAACGCCCACAAATGCTGAAAGAAATCCCAAGCCTTGCAAAACACGATCGCCGTTGTTGATACGCATTTGTATCAAGTCAGCTCCAAACGCACCGATCAAATGCAAACAAGCTGTGGTGAACATGAATCCAGCGGCATAGCTGAATTGATTTTCAAAAATGGTAGTTCTTCACCATGTGCATAGCCGTGACAAATACCAAACAAACCTACACCGATCACCGCAAGCCATATTGAAAGCCGCTCTTTCAATCCTATTGCAATACCCAATAGCGCCACAGACAAAGCAATACCCAACTCTGTGTAGTACAAGATGTATTTTTCAAAGCCAATGATTCCGCCCACCAACATCGCCGCAAGAAATGACAGTGGCACCATGTAAATGGCTCTGCCACCCAGTTGCACACTGTATGCACCCACTGCAATCATGGCAATCAAGTGGTCAATGCCAGTCAGCGGGTGTAGCAAACCACTGCTTGAAATGGCGTGTGAATGACTGCTGATGTGTGTGAGGAGTCCGATGGCAACAAAAATTAATGACTTCATGCTGTTGATCGCAATCATTCCTTGTTTGATTTTTTGTGAATTGTATTTTTTCAAACCATCGGTCAATAAATGTGTCAACCAGAAACAAAGGGTCATTAATGTTAAAAACAATTCCTAATTTCTTTGTGGAATTTTGTTGAAGCACAAATACATCTCTTGAATTTCAATTAGTATCAAAATACAAACCAAAGGGGGAAGCAATGGACAATGGTGCATACGAAAAATACAGGCAAGAAAATCCAGTGGTCAACACATTCATCACCACTTACGAACATATCACCATGTTTCCGGAACAGCTGACCAATGAAGAAATTGTTTTGTTGGTCACTTTCCCGCTGATTGCTCTGTATGCAGTGGGCAAATTGATCTACAA
>CANGCZ010000166.1 GCA_947452325.1 Comamonadaceae bacterium
CGTTATCCTATAACCAGTCTTTTTCGCGCCTGAACAGGCTTGTTGTCAGTCTCAAAGGGAAGAAACACCATGAAACAAATCACTGCCATCATCAAACCCTTCAAACTCGAAGAAGTCCGTGAAGCGCTGGCCGAATGCGGCGTCACCGGCCTGACCGTCACCGAGGTCAAAGGTTTTGGCCGTCAAAAAGGCCATACCGAGTTGTACCGTGGCGCCGAGTACGTGGTTGATTTTTTGCCCAAGGTCAAGGTCGAAGTCGTGGTTAACTCTGGCGATGTTGATCGCTGTGTCGACGCCATCGTGACGGCTGCGCGCACCGGCAAAATTGGAGACGGAAAAATATTTGTGACTGCAGTGGAAAAAGTGGTGCGCATACGCACCGGTGAAACCGACGAGTCAGCGGTTTAAGCTGCCGACTTTGTGAATCTACCGGCTGGGTCAAGCCAGGCCGGTACTTAAATACCCTTTAAGCCGTCTGAGGTCGACAGACCGGCAGCCTCTATCAGGCTCGGCAACAAAGTCTCAATAGAGTCTGACTGCAAGACAAAATCCATTTGCCAGTCTGAAACAAAGCCTTTTTCTACCGTGTGTTGCATGAAGGCCAGCAAACCGTCGTAATAACCGTCGATGTTCAACAGTCCTATGGGTTTGTTGTGAAAACCCAGCTGCTTCCAAGTCCATACTTCAAACAATTCTTCAAACGTGCCTATGCCACCCGGCAGCGCGAGAAAAGCGTCGGCGCGTTCGGCCATCATGAATTTGCGCTGGTGCATGTTGTCCACCATGTGCAACTCATCGCAATGCGTGTTGGCGGTTTCTTTGTCGGCCAGCGCATGCGGAATGATGCCGACCACCCGCCCGCCTGCGGCCTTGGTGGCCATGGCGACCGTGCCCATCAAGCCGTTGCTGCCGCCGCCATAAACCAGTTGGCCCCGGCGCGCGCCTATCCATTCGCCAACGGCAGTGGCGGCCTGTGTGAAGCTGCTGAGACTGCCGGGGCGTGAGCCGCAATACACACACAAAGAAAAAACGGGTTTCATGTCGCTATCTTGTCAGGTGTTCAAGTCAGTTGAATGAAGGCTTGCTGCCGGAACAGGGCGAATATCTACCAAGCGGGTGCCGCTCCAGTGATCGTGCCAGAACTGGCGGTCGGGGTGAAAACGGCTCAGCCATGCCCACAGGACAATCCAAAGCAAGCAAGCGAACAAGGTGTTGGCAAGCGTTGTTTGCACAATGGCACAAACAAGCAGTGGCGGCACAAACCACATCCAACTCAAGGCATAGCGCAACAAGGCCTTGCGCTGTGTCAATGCATTGCCGTTCAAATCCACCACCCGCAAGTGCCAGGTTTTCATGGCCAGTGTCTGGCCTTTGTGCCAGAACCAGGTGAAATAAATCGCCAGCACCAGGCAGACAAACGCCTGTAAGCCGTGGCGGTTGTCCATGGCATGCCGCGTTTGGCTCAAGGTGCTGAACAAATAGCCAGAAATGAATATCACGCCGAACAAGAGTATGCCTTCGTAGATCCAGCAACTCAGTCTGCGTGCTATGGACGGTGTGGGGAACTGAGGCAATTCGATGTCCTGCGGCAAGGGCGCAGACATCATGGCTTGTCAGCAGAATTGCGTTTTTTGACCGGCAGCAAGGTTTGCGGATTTACCTCGGCTGTTTCTATGCGAGGCGGTTTTTCCTGGCCTTCTTTGGTGGTGCTCGGTGTCACAGTGAGTTTTTCGGGAGCGACCGGCCGCACCGCCATGGCCGCGCCTTTGGACCAGGCGGGCTGGCCTTGGGAGAGTTTGTTTTTTTCTTCGTCGTTCAGGGATTGATAGGCTTCCCATTTGGCGATTTTTTCATCCGGGCTTAGCTGCTGCGACTGAGCGAAATGCAGTCTGGCTTGGTAACGTTGGGCCGGCGTGAGCGCTGCCCATTCACGCATGCGCTCTTGTGCTATGGATTGGGCGGCGGGACTGAGATTGGGGAAGTTTTTTGCAATGGCCAGCCATTTGCGTTTGCGGTTTTCTTCCAGCGTAGGCCACAAATTTTGCAAAGGCGCCAGAATGCTGTGTTGTTGCGCATTCAATTCAGACCAGCGCGGCCCGGCCTCGCTGACATGGGTAGGTTTGACGCCAGTCTCGGCAGTTTGCGGCTTGGTTTGAGCTGCACATATAAGTGTGGAACAAGCTGAAGCAGCCAGAAGACAGGCAATACCGGTGACCGCCAAAGAGTGTGAACGCAGACGCATCAATCTTTTTGCAGGGTTTTGTTTTTCAGGAAATCGATGAATGCCGGGTCGGCATAGGCTTGAGGCGGCAAATCGTCTATCAGCAGCGCGGAGTCGATTTCGGCCAATTCAAGCGCGGCCTGGTCGTTGTGAAATTCATAAAGCAGCATCAAACCGGCTGCCAGGCAAATCAAAGGGATGAAAGACACCAGTAGTTTGTAAATTTCATGCGTTTGGCTTTGAAAAGGCAGACGCAGCGTGCCATTGGCTTGCGCTTGAGGGGAAGCCACAGTGCTCAACACGGGACGGCTTGCGCGAGCGGCAGCCAACGCGCGGGTGCGGGCTGCACGCAAACGCTCGCTGATGTCGTAAGGCAGTTGCTGGGTGTGCTGATCCAAAAGCGCTGCCATGCGCATGCCCATCTGGTCTTGTGGTGTGAATGGTGTTGGTTTCATGGTTTCAGTCCTTTGGCAGTCAAGGCTTTGTGTAGCGCCTGAATCGCTCTGGAGCAGTGTGTTTTAACACTTCCTTCAGAACATCCCATCGCGGCAGCAGTCTCAGACACATCGAGCTCCTCCCAATAACGCAGCAGGAAGGCTTCCCGTTGACGTCCCGGCAGTTTTTCTATTTCGGATTCAATGGCGCGCACTGTTTCGGTGCTTGATAACAGGTCCTGGGCGCTTTCAGCCGCTGGCGATGCATCCGCTTGCCCGAGAATTTCCAGAAAATCAAAACTTTCATCCTCATTGTCTGCGCCGAAATCGTTGTAGTTGCTGAACAAGGCGTTTCGGGTTTTCTGCCGCCTGAACCAGTCTAAGGTGGTGTTGGAGAGAATGCGCTGGAACAGCATGGGCAGTTCTTCTGCCGGTTTGTCAGCGTAATGCTCGGCCAGTTTCATCATGCTGTCTTGCACGATGTCCAAGGCGGCATCCTCGTCACGGACGTGATAGAGCGACCGCTTGAAGGCTCGTTTTTCAACGCCTGCCAGAAAATCTGAGAGTTCTTTGTCGGTGGCCAAGAGTTTGCTGGTGCGGTTAAATCGCCGGCAAAGCCGTGCGCGCTGTGGAGTTGATTTTTTTTGTGCAGGGATTATGTCATCGACATTGAAAAGCGCAGACATCAGCAGAAACCATGAGAAATCAATGTCATAATCTCAGGCTTCCCAAGAAAAGGATCCGGGCTTGGTGTTAAACGCTTGTGGCCTGGTATCCAAAGTCTTGATGCGCCTTCACAAGAGGTGGCAAAAAGGCACCCTGGGTTTTTCGTCCCCGAAATTCACAAAGGTTATACGCCATGGAAATCTCCAAAGCAGAGTTGCAGTCCGCTGCCGTTGCCAGTCAGCAAAACAACGCAGCCATAGAAATCAACGGATCGGACATTCTTGTCAAATCCCTGCAAGCAGAAAACGTCAAATACATCTGGGGTTACCCGGGTGGAGCTGTTTTGCATATTTACGATGCCCTTTACAAACAAGACACGATTCAGCACGTGCTGGTGCGTCATGAGCAGGCGGCAGTGCACGCCGCCGACGGCTATGCACGCGCCACAGGCGATGTAGGTGTGGCGCTGGTGACTTCAGGTCCCGGCGTGACAAATGCCATCACAGGCATTGCCACCGCTTACATGGACAGTATTCCCATGGTCATCATCACCGGTCAAGTGCCGACACACGCCATCGGACTGGATGCTTTCCAAGAATGCGACACCGTCGGTATCACTCGTCCCATTGTCAAACACAATTTCCTGGTCAAGGATGTGCGTGACTTGGTTGACGTCATGAAAAAAGCTTTCCACATTGCACGAAGTGGGCGACCAGGCCCTGTGGTTGTGGATATTCCCAAAGACGTTTCATTCAAAAAGACACCATACCTTGGCTATCCTTCAAGCGTTGAAA
>CANGCZ010000167.1 GCA_947452325.1 Comamonadaceae bacterium
AATTGGCTTTGCGCGTAGGCCGTGCCTTGGGTCAAACACCGCAATATTGGCTCAACCTGCAAACTACTTATGACTTGAAGATGGCGCAGATTGAAATCAAGGACAGCTTGAAACAAGTGCAGGTTTTTAGTGTCACTTGAAATTTAATAGTCCCAAACCAGTGGGCATGACCACGATTTGATCTGATGAAGTACTGCTTGTGCAGTGCGCACGCTCAGTGCACAGTCAGATAGCTACATCAATTACCCATCGACTCTGCAATCCTCGCCGCATTCAACTCCGGGTTCAGCAGTTGCGCAAACTCAAACACAAACTGCCTCAAATAGGCCTGCTTTTTAAATGCAATACGCGCCAAATTGCGACCGAACAAATGTCCTGCGGGTCGCACCAACAAGTCTTCGTCGGTGATGTCACGTACAGCCATTTCAGCAACGATGCCCACGCCCATACCTAAGCGCACATAGGTTTTGATCACGTCAGAGTCAATCGCTTCCAGTGCGATGCGCGGCGTCAGGTGCTGGGCGGCAAAAGCTTTGTCTATGCGTGTACGGCCGGTGAACGACGGGTGGTAAGTGATGATGGGCTCATTCGCTAAGTCGCTGAGTTGCAAATCCGCTACCGAAGCCAACGGGTGGTCTTTGGGCAGCACCAGCACGTGTTCCCATTCATAACAGGGCAGAGTGATCAGATCGGGGTAATCCGACAAAGACTCGGTGGCAATACCGATTTCAGCGGTCTCGTCCAAGACCATGCGCGCTACCTGGTCGGGTGCGCCCTGGTGCAGACTGATGTTCACGTTAGGGTAAGCGCTGCGCAATTGCGCGACCGGCAGCGGCAACACATAACGCGCTTGTGTGTGCGTGGTAGCGATAGACAAGGTGCCTGAATCTTGTGCGCTGTATTGCTCACCGATACGCTTGAGGTTGTGTACCTCTCTCAAAATGATGTCTATGCTTTTGAGCACATGCTCACCGGGCTCGGTGACTCGCTTCAAGCGCTTACCGTGGCGACCGAAAATTTCAATGCCCAGTTCTTCTTCCAATTCCAAAATGGCCTTGGACACGCCGGGCTGTGAGGTGTGCAGCGATTTCGCCACTTCAGTGAGGTTCAAGTTGCGTTTGACGGCTTCTTGGACAAAGCGGAATTGATGCAGGTTCATAACTAATCCATATAACGCTATGGGTTTATTATGCCTTTATTCAGGGGTTGTTCGGCTGTCAAGTGACGGCGATACGCGCCAGCAAATCCAGCAAATCAGGGTGTTCGCCGACCGCAGGCGGGCACTCAAAAGTCACTTCAGGGTAATGTTGAACCAGTTCAGCCATCATTAGTGGCAGATCGTGGCGCACATGTTTGCCCACCCCTAAAAACATTGGAACCACTCGTATTTGAGTCACACCTTGGGAAAGCAGGTCGGCCACAGCTGTGGGCAAATCAGGCTGACTCAGTTCCAGATAGGCACAAGTCACGGGCGTGTGCGGTTGCATCAGCGCGACACGCTGCTGTACGGCTTGCATAGGCAGATGCCACAGCGGGTCGCGAGAACCGTGGGCAAACAAAATGACCGCTTGCATCAATGCCTCAGCACTTGGCGCGCAAATACCGCTAGCGAACCCGCCATGAAAACAATACCCGGTGTGGCCGCCGCCAACCAGGGGGACCAGTCATTCAAATTCCCGATAAAGCCGAACAGGTTGTTGAACAGCACAAAGGTGATACCAATGATCACACCGGCAAACACCATGGAGTTCATGGAGGCATTGCGCAAATGCAAATAGGCAAAGGGCAGGGCCAGCACCACCATGACCAGGCAGCCTAATGGATAAAAGACTTTTTTCCAGAAATCTATTTCATAACGGTGTGAAGCCTGACCGTTGCTTTTCAGGTGCTGTATGTAATGAAATAAGTCCCACGTGGCCATGCGTTCGGGTTTGAGCAGTGCAACCGACACCATGTCTTCTTTCAAATGGGTAGGCCAGGTCAAGGTGGGCAGTGAAACCCGGTCTATGTTTTGCTCCAGACTGATGTCAAAGCTCTGGCGCAGTACTGCTTTGAGGTTCCAAGCTTGACCATCATCGCTGAATTCACCGCTTTCAGCGTTGATCATGGAGGTCATTTTGCCCTTCTGGTTGAACTCATAAATTCGGATACCGGTCAATTGCCCGTCGCGACTGAGCGCCAGTACATTCACAATGCTTGAAGTGTTGTCGCGGTTTTCTTTCAGCCAGGCACCGGAATTGCCTAAAGTAATTGTTTCCCCCAGAAACTTGGCTTTGAGCAGTTGCGCCTGCCGGCTGCAGGCAGGCGTCATGTAGTCACCGACCACAAAAGCGATAAAAACAAAAAACAAACCCAACTCAAGCAAGGTCCGCAGTGCCTTCCAAGGGCCTAGACCGCTGGTCCGCATGATGGTGAACTCTGAGCTTTTGGCGAAGCGCGCCATGACAAAAATCGTACCGATCAGCACCGTGATCGGCATCAGCTCGTACAAATGGTTGGGAATCATCAACGCGACATACAAAGCTGCGACTTGCATGGTGTATGCACCGCCCGGCCCTTTGCCTATGAGTTTAAGTTCGTCCACGGAGTCAAAAAAAATGAACATGGCCAGAAAACCCAGCGTGGCAAGTGCGACCTTGGTCAGCACTTCCTTGTAAATCATTTTGCGCAGTGTTTTCATGTTCTGCTTACCGGGGTTGAACCCATGACAGGTCGGGTTTTATAAAAAATCAGACCTTGCTGTTGACGCCAGAACAGAATCAGACAACCGAGGATGAAAACCGGTAAGTGAAGTGCCAACAACATGTTCGTGAAGCTGATATCACCTGCGCCTATCCAGTTGCGGCTCATATTGACCATGTTGTAGTAGGTGAAAAAACTGACGATGGTCACGACCAAAGAACCTGAGCGGCCACTGCGTGGATTGATGAAGGGAATGCCTATCGCCAGGATCAGTAAATTGAGCGCGGCCAGCGCCATGCCGATGCGCCAGCCTAATTCACCCAGGTTAGACGCGCCTGGATTTGCCAGCAATTCCGAAGGTTGCA
This sequence comes from Comamonadaceae bacterium, assembly GCA_947452325.1. Classification (GTDB taxonomy): domain Bacteria; phylum Pseudomonadota; class Gammaproteobacteria; order Burkholderiales; family Burkholderiaceae_C; genus Limnohabitans. The sequence goes on from CANGCZ010000167.1 coordinate 3,048, forward strand.
TAGACTGGGCTTCAGACTCTAGCAAGGCTGCCGGTACTGATTCAATGCGGGAGGCGTGCGATTCAAACTCAATCACTTTGAACTCGTTTTTATCCGGAGAAATATCAATGCGTTGACCGTTTTTCAGAACCAGATAACGATCGAGTTCCCGGGTCTCCAACAGACCGGTCAGTGCGGTGATGATGGATTGTTTGCCGACTTCATTCGAGACAATAAAGATGCGGTTGCCGTTTTTGTCCGACAAACTGCTGTTATCAATGAAAAATACCCGTTTGCCGTTGGCTGATTCCTGAAACTGCCCGGGCTTGATGCGATCAAGGTCGCCACGTTTTTCATAGCGCTCGCGCATTTCGCGAATCTGTGCGTTGGCCCATGGCCAGGCAGTCAATGACAACACCGTGATCGCAATCAGCCATGGCCAGGCAAAGCGCAAAGTGGGACGAAACAAATTGAAAATACTCAAGCCACTGCCTTGCCAGATCACCATTTCGCTGTCGGCGTACATGCGCGAAACCGTCGAAACAATGGCGATATACAAACTCAAGGTCAAAAGAGAGTGCAAATTGCTTAAGGTGGTATAGCCCAGTACCAGCCCCACATCTTGGGGGTTGAACTTGCCCACCGAGGCTTCGCCGAAAGCGCGAATCAGCCAGACGGTGATCACAATCGTGGTCAAGACCACGAGGGTTGCCCAGAAATACCGGGATAGCTCTTGTCTGACGGAGGAATGGAATAACATACCTGATGGTATCTAAAAGGTGGATTATGAACTTGAATCTTCAAACGCTGTCGTGGGCTCAGGCCGCATCTGTGACTTGCGATGCACTGGTGGTGCTGGTTTCTCAAAAACAAGCCAAGAATACAGGACTGCTGGCCAATATGCTGGTTCAGGCCGAAAAATCAGGTGATTTTTCCTCTGCCGCCGGTCAATGTTTAATGTGGTGGAAGCCTGCCGGATTGCGTACCCAGCGGCTCGTACTGGTCGGTGTAGGCGAGGGCAGGCCGCAAGATATTCGCCAGGCTGTTACCGCTGGCTTTCAGTCTTTGAAAAAAACCAAAACCGCCAA
>CANGCZ010000168.1 GCA_947452325.1 Comamonadaceae bacterium
CTGACGCGCATAGGCCGACAGACTTTCCACATAACGCCGCTGGCCTTCGGCATACAAAGTATCAAACGCGAGGCTGGATTTGCCGGAACCGGACAAGCCGGTGATGACCACCAACTGGTTGCGCGGTATGTCGAGGTCTATGTTTTTCAGGTTGTGGGTGCGGGCACCGCGTATGCTGATTTGGCCGAACGCACCACGTCCGTTGAGGTGATTGAGCAGGTAGTTGGCGTCTGAGGGTGAATTCACTGTTTTGTATTTTTTCCGGGCAACCTGACATCATAGTCAATCCCGCTTTCAGTTGCCTTGTTTAAGAGTCTGATTTTTTCTCGGCCACTCCTTCAGCACACCCATAGGCTTGTTTGTCTGACCGGCCAGGGCATGGAATAGGCTTGATAATCCTGCCCATGACCAACACAAGACCCGACACCCTGGTGAACCGCCTGGCTTCGCCGCTGGTGGTGGTGCTGTGTGTCGCCTTGCTAACCAGCACCTCGCTGACCAATATCTGCATGCTTTTACTGGTCGTGTTGTCGCTCTGGGCTTGGTGGCGTTTTCAATGGCCAGCGGGTGAGTGGGCGCTGGTCAAGCCTTTGTTTGTGCTGATCAGCTTGTTTTGCCTGTGGGACCTGAGCGCCAACCTGCTGGGCGGTAATGACCTCAGCGACTCCCTGCAAGCGCTGCGCCACGTGCGCAAGTTCTTTTTTGTGCTGGTTTTGTGGCCGCTGTTTGCCTCCCCCCGGGTGGCGCGCCATGCGTTGTTGGCGCTGGGCGCTACGGTCAGTCTGCTGGCTGCTGCCAATTTGGTGTGGACATTGGTGCTGCAACGCTCTGACATGATGACCTCTTTCATGCCTAACCTGCATGGGCAAATCTTGGTTGGAATGGTATTGCTGCTGATACACGCGGCGCTGGTGAGGCGTTACCGGCCGGGGCTGCTGGGCGCGCTGGCCTTGCTGCTGTTGGCCTCATTGTTTTTTGCTGCCTCCCGACGCACCGGCTATGTGTTGCTGGCGGCCGGCGGTGTACTGATGCTTTTTCTGCTGTGGTGTCGCCAAACCGGGGGGGGTCGCCTGGTTTATTTGCTGTCCGGGCTGGCCGTGTTGATGGCTTTATTGTGGCTGGCCGCTTTGTCGCCCACAGTTCAAAAGCGCGTGGCTTTGTTTTTCACGGAGTACCAGCAATTCTTTCAAATGCCGCCGCAGCAAAGAAGCCAGCTGGAAACATCCGTGGGCCTGCGCTTGCAATACTTTGTGTCGTCCTGGTCCATTGTTCAAGACCACTTCTGGATTGGCGTGGGTTCACTGAATTTCAAACCACTGTTTTGGGAAGTCAACCGGGACATGGGCGCGACCAACCCGGTGATTTTCGCCCCCAACCCGCACAACGAATACCTGTACATGTGGGCCACCAAAGGGCTGGTCGGTTTGCTGCTCTACCTGGGCATTTTTGTGCAAGCCTGTCGACTGGCAGCGCAACGCGACCAACTCTGGCAGCGCCATGGCTTATGGCTGTTTGTGTGTTTGTTTCTCACCAGTATTTTGTTTAACTCCATGAGCATAGACATGGTCGAAGGCCATTTCATGATGCTGGTGTTGCTGATTTTTCTGGCCCCAGCGCAACTGTGGCCAACGGCTGAGAACGCAAAGGAAACCGCATCTTGCTGAGCATCGTTGTTGCAGTACACAACCAGTTGGCCATGAACCGCTTGTTCTGGCGGCATTTGTCTGCGCACACCGAGGGCGAATGGGAATTGATTGTCATAGACAACGGGAGTACTGATGCAAGTGCCGGATTTTTCGCAAGTGTCGGCGCAAAAGTGATCAGCAACGGCGGCAATTACTCTTACCCGTACTGCCAAAACCGCGGTATTGAAGCCGCGCAAGGCGACTGCCTGGCTTTTTTGAACAACGACATCATTGTTCCGCCAGGTTGGAACACGCGTTTGCTGGCCTCTATGCAACACCACGGCATGGACGTGATGACCTCTTGCGGTATTGAGCATGTGGAGACGATCGCCGCCACCAAGCGCTTGCGGCGGCGCTGGCGCTGGATCAAAAACCTGGTGCTGCTGGTTGGTGGTCGCAGCGAGACGGCACTGGTGCTGATGCACCGGCTGATGTACCCGCGCTGGCAACTATTCACCCGGCAACGTGCGCTTGATTTCGGCTTGCAATGCAAGCCCGGTTTTGTCGGCAACACTGTCATGATGACGCGCCGCGCGCTGGCTTTGGTCGGCGTCTGGGACGAGCGCATACAAGCTGCCGACTTCGATCTGTATTTGCGCGTGCAGCAACGGCATGCCGAGCACGGTGACATACAACCGGTGCATATTGCTTTGGACGTGTTTGTGCACCATTACATACGCTTGACCGAAGGCGTCAGCTACCCGCCATTTGTCGATCGCGCGCGCTTAATCCCTTTGGAAGACAAATGGAGCGAGGCGCAAAGATTGGCATGGATGCCGTCTGCCTGAAGCCATGACCACTTCCCGCGCCCTCAGCCTGCAAGGCTTTGCCAGTTTGCTACTTGTTGCTTTGCTGATGGCAGGCAACCATATCTGCGCCAGACTGGCTTTCAACAGCGGGCTGGATGTCGCGACTGCGGTGGCGGTTCGCAGTGCCACCACCGCCTTGGTCGTCGGTTTGCTGGTGTTGCGCATGGGCACGTCCTGGCAACTTTCACTCAGGCACAGACGCGGCTTGTTGATGGTCGGCTTGATGGTGGGCTTACAAAGTCAGTTGCTCTACGGCGCAGTGTCTCGTCTGCCGGTGGCGCTGGCCCTGCTGGCTTTCAATACCTACCCGTTATGGGCGGCCTTATGGAACCGCTTGCTCTACCGTCTGCCGCCCGAGCCTCAGGTATTGCTGGCCATGCCGGTCATTCTCATGGGCTTGGCTTTGGCACTGGATGTGGCGGGCGCTGCTTCCGGCCTGGGCATGCGCCAGCAATGGGCGGTCATGGGCGCAGGTGTGGCCTTTGCGCTGGGAGCGGCAGCCAGTTTCGGCCTGGTGCTGGTGTGGACGCAACACGAAACCGCCGGCCTTGACGGGCGGGTGCGTACCTTTTTCAGCCTGTTGCTGGCTGCCTGCGTGGCGACGGCAGTCATAGCTTGGCATGGCGGCCCGCAATGGCCTCAAACCACCACCGGCTGGTGGGGTCTGTTGGGTTTGAGTTGTTTGTACGGCAGCGGTTTCACCTTGATGTTCACCGTATTGCCCAAACTGGGCGTGGCAGGCAACAGCGCCATCATGAACATGGAGCCGGTGTTTGCCTTGGCCTTGGGCTGGGCGGTACTCGACCAGCAGATAGCGCCGGTGCAAATCGCCGGGGCATTGCTGGTGGTTGCGGTGGTGATTTACTTAGGGTTGAGAAAGCGGTCATGAATACTTTGCGATTGAGTTGGCAAGACAGCTTGCGGGTGGCTTGGCGCATGTGCGTATCGACGGTATTGAATGGGTATGCGCGCTGGCCGCTGAAGTGGCAGTTGAGCAACTTGTGGGTTTGGCTGTTGGTGCGTTATGCCGACAGGTCTGACACGCGCACACCTGTGCTGCCTGCGTTAAACCCAGCGCAACAACAGCGATTGGCGCTTTATTGCAGGCTGCAAGGCCCGATCACATTGCCGCCGGGTGCAGTGCTGGCGCATGAGGTCAGCATCATGCGCCACAGTTATTACGTGGGCGATATGTTGCGTGGGCTGTACCCGCATTTTCTGAACCGGCGTTTTTTTCGCTTGTTCGGCGACGTGAACTGGGTGCCCGATGTGCCCAGTCTGGTGAAAAGCCGACCGATCAGCGACAACAACCAAAACTCCGTGTTGCTGCCCATGGACATGCGCCGTCACTTGCGTTTTCCGCGCGACCCGTATGACTTTCGCATGAAGCGCGCCGGCATGGTCTGGCGTGGCGCCAGCTACCAGCCCAACCGTCAGCTGTTTTTGAATGAAACGGCCAAGATGCCTTTTTGCGATGCGGGTAACCCGGCGCTGGCCCAGGATGACCCGCACTACAAACCCCGGCTGACTATTTTTGAGCAACTGGAGTACAAATACATTTTGTCCATTGAGGGTAATGA
>CANGCZ010000169.1 GCA_947452325.1 Comamonadaceae bacterium
CGGGCATGACCACCATGTGGTTTTTCGCGCCGCCCAGCGCTTGCACGCGTTTGCCGTGGTGCGCGCCGGTTTCATAGATGTAATTGGCAATCGGTGTGGAGCCGACAAAGCTGACGGCTTTCACATCCGGGTGTTCCAGCAAAGCGTCAACCGCTTCTTTGTCGCCTTGCACCACGTTGAACACGCCGTCAGGCAAACCGGCTTGCTTGAGCAAGTCGGCCATCATCAAAGACGGTGTAGGGTCGGTCGGGCTGGGTTTGAGAATGAAGGTATTGCCCGCAGCAATGGCCACCGGGAACATCCACATGGGGACCATGACAGGGAAGTTGAATGGCGTGATGCCGGCCACCACGCCCAGCGGCTGGCGCAGGGTCCAGTTGTCTATGCCTGTTGCGACTTGTTCGGTGTAATCGCCTTTGAGCAATTGCGCAATACCTGTCGCGAATTCAACGATGTCTATGCCGCGCGCGACTTCGCCTTGGGCATCGGTGAACACCTTGCCGTGTTCGGCGGTGATGGCGTGCGCCAAAGCGTCTTTGTGCTGGTGCAAGAGTTCCAGAAACTTGAACATCACGCGGGCGCGGCGCAAGGGCGGCGCATCTGCCCAGGCAGGAAAAGCGGCTTGTGCCGCGGCAACGGCGGTATTCACATCTTGTTTATCGGCCAATGCGACCTTGCCTGTCACTTTGCCGGTAGCGGGATTGGTGACTGGTTGTGTGCGCTGGCCTTGACCGGTAACGGGCGCGCCGTTGATGTAGTGACCGATGTGTGTGGTGCTCATGGCGTTGTCTCGTTCTTTAAACCGCCATTATCTGTTCATACTCATTGGAGAATTGGGGTCAGTAACCAATTACCATTTTTCAGTTTTGATGAGTCAAAGTTAAACTTTCACGCCATGCCGGCTCGGTCGCCGCTCACTGCCGCTGAGCGCCAATGTTCGCGTCGGCCCGCCCGCCATGGCGTTTGTCCGCTCGCCAATTTTTCTCCGACAGCATTTCTGTTGATGTACGAAACCTTTTTAAACCAGAAAATCACTGAAGGCCGAATCGGAGGGGGCGTTTTTTTCGAGCGAAAGCGCAGAAAAAAACCGCACCGGATGGTTCGGCCAAAGCGTGTCTGCAATGAACCGCACGAAAGCCAATATAGACGGAGGTTCAGCCAATACGTGTCTTAACCGCGCCGCCTAAACATTCCCCATCCCTCCATGTGCAACACCTTGTCGCCATGCTGGTTGAACATTTCCCACAGATTGCGCGTCATGCCTATGTCCGGGCGTTTACCCATGGGCTTGGTTTCAAGCACCGTCGTACGCAAACTCAGCGTGTCGCCGGGAAAGACCGGCTTGGTCCATTGGATGCCTTCCAGCCCAGGCGAACCCATGCTGGAGGTGTGGCATAAAAAATTCGTCACCATCAAGCGCATCGCCATGGCGCAGGTATGCCAGCCGCTGGCGCACAAACCGCCAAATACAGAGGCTTTGGCCGCCTCGTCATCCAAATGAAACGGCTGCGGGTCGAACTGGGTCGCAAATGCAATGATCTCTTCTCGCGTCGGCGTGATGCTGCCCAACTCCCGCACTTCACCAACCTGCATGTCCTCCCAGTACAGTTTGCCCGCCGTCATGCCCGGCCACCGGCGACATTCAAAGTGGTGCCAGTCACGTAAGACGCGGCATCGCTCAGCAACCAGACCACGCCCTGGGCCACTTCTTGCGCCGTGCCCGGGCGTTGCATGGGCACCTGGTGAGCGAGTTGGTGGGCGCGGTCCGGCTGGCCGCCGCTGGCGTGTATGTCGGTCAATATCAAGCCCGGGCGCACGCCGTTGACGCGTATGCCTTCGGTGGCCACTTCTTTGGCCAGACCCATAGTGAAAGTGTCGATGGCAGCCTTGCTGGCAGCGTAATCCACATACTGGTTGGGTGAACCCAGCAAAGCCGCGGCGCTGCTCAAGTTGACAATGCTGCCGCCCGCGCCGCCGTGGCGCGTGCTCATGCGCTTGACCGCCTGCGCCGCACAGGCAAAGCTGCCGAGCACGTTGATGCGCATCATGCGCTCGAGCCGCGCCCAGGACATGTCCTCGACCCGCGCCGCCACATCGACCACGCCGGCGTTGTTGATCAAACCGGTGATGCGACCCATGGCCTCATCGACTTCTTTGAACAAACGCTCAATGTCGGCTTCTGTGCCGATGTCGGCCTGAAACGTCTGTGCCCGTCCGCCCGCCGCTTTGATTTGCGTCACCACATCAGCGGCAGCTTTCGCGTCCTGGGTGTAATTCACAGCCACCGCCCAGCCTTGCTTGGCCGCCAGCAAGGCGCAAGCTGCGCCTATGCCGCGGCTGCCGCCGGTGATCAAAACCAAGGGGGTGGGGGTAGATGCGTTCACGTGAGCTCCGTTCAGTGACTGGGGTGTGCGAAATAGTAGGATGCGGCTTGGCGACCGGCCTGCATGGCTAGTCTAAAAAGATAACACGATTGAAAGCGCTTATGTCATTGACCATTGATTACTTTCTTGCTCCGCAAAGCCCGTGGACGTATTTCGGCCATGCCAGGTTGACTGCAATGGCGGCGCAAGCCGGCGCCACGCTACGCATCAAGCCCATGGACCTGGGCGGGCAGGTGTTTCCGGTGACCGGCGGCTTGCCGGTCGGCCAGCGTTCGCCGCAGCGCCAGGCTTACCGCTTGGTCGAGTTGCGTCGTTTTGCCGACCACTTGAAATTACCGCTGAACCTGCATCCCAGATTTTTTCCCGTGGCAGGTGATGATGCCGCGCGCCTGATCATTGCCGTCGACCAGCACGAGGGCTGCGATGCAGCCATGCGTTTGTGCGGTGCTCTGTTGTCGGCGGTCTGGGCTGACGAGCGGAACATCGCTGACCACACGGTGTTGGCCGAGTTATTGCATGAGCAACACTTGGACGCTGCCCTTTTGGCGCAAAGCAAACAAGCGGGTGTGCAATCGACTTACCAGTCTTACACCGACGAAGCTTTGAAGCTCGGCGTGTTCGGCGCGCCGACATTTGTGGTGGACGGCGAATTGTTCTGGGGCCAGGATCGCTTGGAGTTTTTACAACGCCGCTTACAAGCCGGTTAACCACGAGGTGCTTGATGGGACACGCGATTGAATTGAAAGCCGCAGACGGCTTTGCTTTCGAGGCTTATGTAGCGCAACCGAAAAAACCGCCGCGTGCCGCCATTGTGGTGTTGCAGGAAATTTTTGGTGTGAATGCGCATATCCGTGCCGTGGCCGACGGCTACGCCTTGGCCGGGTTTCTGGCCATTGCACCGGCCACGTTTTCGCGGGTGCAAAAAAATGTCAGTCTGGGTTACAGCGCTGAGGATGTGACCACGGGGCGTGAACTCAAAGGCCGCGCCGAGGCGCTGCCCGCACCCGGCGTGATGGCCGATGTGCAAGCGGCCGTCACTCACGCGTCGCTGGCGGCCAAGGGCAAAGTCGGGGTGGTCGGTTATTGCTGGGGCGGATTGCTGACCTGGCGTGCTGCCACGCAATTGAGTGGTGTCAAGGCGGCGGTTTGCTATTACGGTGGCGGCATGACCCTGGCGCCTGAACTGAGCGCCCGAGCTTTGTGTCCGGTGTTGGCCCATTTCGGCACCCATGACCCGCTGATTCCTATTGATACGGTAGAGGCGTTTCATGTGGCGCAGCCGCAAGTCGATGTGCAGGTGTACGACGCCGACCACGGCTTTAACTGCGACCACCGTGGGAGCTACAACGCTGCCGCTGCCGAACTCGCGCTGGAAAAAACCCTGGGTTTTTTCATCGACCACTTACAGTTGTAGTCTCCGGCTTGAGGCTTGGTAACTTCAGACCTGACGCAATTTCTCCGCCGCCTGAATAGCGAAATACGTCAATATGCCATCGGCACCGGCGCGTTTGAAGGCCAGCAGGCTCTCCATCATCACACCGTCATGGTCCAGCCAACCGTTTTGCGCGGCGGCTTTGAGCATGGCGTATTCACCTGAGACCTGGTAGACAAAGGTGGGCATGCTGAACTCGTCTTTCACCCGGCGCACGATGTCCAGGTAAGGCATGCCGGGCTTGACCATCACCATGTC
>CANGCZ010000170.1 GCA_947452325.1 Comamonadaceae bacterium
CTGTCCCAAGCGTAATAAGGCGAAAACACGCTACCTACAAATGCAATGATGCTCAAACCCCAGTGGCCGTCGTCACTCAATGCGTCAAGGTACCACCAGAGGTAACCGTTTTGCGGGACAAACTGGTCAAACCGAGGTCTGCCATCAGGGCCGCGGCCGCCAATTGCCCCGACATGGCTGCCATCGGCACGCCCGGCCCCGGATGCACACTGCCCCCCGCCAGATACAGACCCGGAACTTGCGAGCGGGCGTTGGAGCGGGCGAAGGCCGCCATCCATCCATGGGTGGCCTGGCCGTACAAGGCCCCACCCGTCGCTGGAAACAACTGGTGAAAGTCCTGAGGTGTGGTTCGTATACATGAGGGTGAGGACTCCAACTTTAAATGCAGACCGGATGCAGCCATCAAGGCTTGGCTGCTGACTGCACAGGCTTGCAATTCATCTTCAGACATGCGCTTGTCACCCCGTGCAGGCGCATTCACCAGGCAAAGCAATCGTTCTGCGCCTTCGGGTGCCGTACCGGTTCCACGATCCTGTGCGCACACATACACCGTTGGCTGTTGCGGCAATCTGCGGTGCGTGAATATGTCTTCAAATTCATTGGCGTAATGGTTGGCGAAAAAAACATTGTGCCGGTCAAGCGGTATGCCAGCAGTATCTGCATGCATAGACCACGTCACCGCAGACAAAGACCGGGGCTGTACTTTACCGGCCACCGATTGATTCAACGCCGGGCCAAGCAAGCCTTTGCGCAATGCGGCGATATCGCCGTTAAAAACCACACTGTCAGCGCGCAAGCTGTCACCCTGGCTTAAACGAACGCCGGACACCTTGCCACGGTTGAGTTCAATCCGTTCGCATTCGTTGTTAAACAAATAAGTAACGCCATGCTTTTGCCCCAGTCGCATCAAGCAATCGGCCAATGCGTGCATGCCGCCTTCAACAGCCCAGACACCGTCCATTTCGACTTGAGCAATCAACATCAGTGTGGCGGGTGCCTCCCAGGGTGATGAGCCGCAGTAAGTGGCATAACGGGCAAACAACTGACGCAAACGTTGATCTGTGAAATGCTTTCCCAGGCTGGACCATAAACTGCGCATTGGCCCGACGGACGCCAACGTAGCCAGCCCTCGCGGACCAAGGCTTCCCATCATCTGAGCCATGGTCGGCGATGGCGACTTGATAAACGGACCTTCAAGCGCGTCATACACTTGGCGCGCTGTCTGACAAAAATGCTCAAACCGTTTGGCCTCAGCTGCTCCCGCAAATCGGGCCACGGCATCCATCGATTGCTGGTGATCAGCGTACAGGTCGAGCTGGGATCCATCCTCCCAGAAATGTTTTGCCAATACTTTGAGCGGATGAATCTTCAGCTCGGCATCCAGCTGAGTACCTACGGATGTCATGATCTGATCAAACACCCAGCGCATGGTGAATACGGTAGGCCCGCTGTCAACCGGCTGGCCGTTGGGAAACAATTGTCTGATCTTGCCGCCGGGACCGGCTGCTTTTTCTACCACCGTGACCTGCAAACCCGCGCCCGCAAGTTGCAAAGCGCTGACCAATCCCGCCATGCCTGCACCTGCAACAACCACTTTGTGCTCAGCCAAGAGAAACACCTCGGGTTTCAGCAGGTGACATCACGCCGGCCCAATGTCCCAGTCGGCGCAACACACGCATGCGTACAAACATAGATTCAGAAAAAAAATCGCTTTTGTAAGCGGCTTGTATGGCCTGCTGGTGCGCACCGGTATGCGCGTAGTCCAACATAGAAGCCGCGTCTTTCCATAGACTGAAGGTGCACTGCCGTACCAAGGGTGCTTCGCCCAGGCCCATGGCCATTTGACAACCCGGGGCTTTTTTCAAATCATCTTGTGCCGCCGGTGCGTAGCGCCAAAAGGCCACCGCTTTGGCCGGACGGATACTGGCACGTGTCAATGCCACCATGCCAGCTGAACTGGTGTCCATGTCGCTGTACTTGCCAAGGCTGTTTTCTGAGGTCACGCCCCAGGTGCGTCCGTCCCAGGATCCACGGGCTGAAGTGATGGCCAGCGTGGATACAAACAAGGCGTTGGCGCGATCTGAATAGGCTTTGACCGCCGGGCCATCGACAAAGTGATCTGCCTGTTCTGCGTTTTCAAACATACAAATCAGACCTTGGTGAGTCGCGCTAGGCCTTAATACAAAACCACCTTCATGTCCGCTGCCCATCACTTTCGTGAAAAGCAAACCCGGCGTATCTTTGAATGCAGCAGCTCCTTGAACCAGGCGCATCCATCCCCAAGCCTGTTGCGCCCTCAGGTAGTCAACCAGCAGCACCACCACCACACCTGACACTGCCACGGATACGGGATCTTGGTTGGCCATTTCATGTGTGACGTCTGGTACTGCTTTATCGGACTACTTGGCTGCCACTTGGGCAGGTTTGACCGGAGCAGGCGCAGATAATTCTGGAAAGTCCTTGGCCATGGGTGCACCAAACAACGGTTTGTAAGCACCCTGGTGGCAAGTGTTGCAATTGAGCTTGGGTGCGTCTCCGAGTTCGCCTTTGCGGTTGTCCGGAAACACAGGGGTCAAGGGCTCCAGGTAATTCACGTTCAGGTCACGCGCCATGCGTATACCGTGCCAAGCAGTGGCACGCTGGGGCGGACTGTTTTCCCAGCTTTGGAAAGAACGGGTGTTATGGCAATAAGTGCAGTTAACGCCCAAAGACGTTGACATGTGCGTCATCAGGCCATAAGTCCATTCTGTTTGTTTGGTGGAATGGCGGTTGCCTGATTGCAAAGGAGTCGGGCCATTCATGCGTATGTCTTTGGCTTGCAGCAAAAACGGAGTGAACGGGTCGTTGGGCAAGGAAGATAAACCAACAGCCGCAGCCGGTTCATTTTGTCCTGCTTTGTCACCTAAAAAGTTGGAGCCATGAGGCTGATGGTTTTGGGTGAACCAGACTGTCGATGGCACCGGCTGTCCTCGGTGACAGGTATAACAAGTCACGCCGGTTTCAGCGACGTGTGGCTTCCACTCGGTGTTGATGTATTGCGTCATCTGCAACATGCGTCGCGCCACCACTTTGGTGTACTTTTCATCATCAGCGAAATTCGCCGGGTTATGGCAATAAATACAGCCACCGTCATTGGGAGACACCCAGGCCGCCATGGATACCATCAAGCGGTTGAACTGCGCCGTGCTGAGGTTGCCCAGCACTTTGACGTTCTTGTAAGTTTGCGATGCCTTAGGTCCTTCAGCGGGGGCCTGCGGCAAGGCCATAGGTACAGCGTTTGCGTCCACCTTGGCAGCCAGAATGCGGGTGTTATAGACCTGCACCATACCTGTTCCACGGTAGCCATGTTGTACGCTGTTAGGCACAGGCAATTCGCAACCAGACAACACAATCAGTGCGGCCAGCCCGACTGCGCATTGCCAGATTTTTTTTGTCCAACTCACTGCATTCATGGCTTGGCTCCCAAAGTCAGCGCCGGGTCAATCACGGCAGGGAATACATTCGGATAAGGTGGTGCTACGCCATGTTTGATCGCCCACAAATACCAGTTATCAACCACAGTGCCAGTCAGCAAAATACCTATGCCACCAGTCAGAGGACACAGCACGGCAAACCACCATGCCCAACGGTGAATCGATTCCATGGTGGCGTTAAAGCCCATGGTCCAACGCCAGAACAATGCCGCACGCTCTGAAGCGGTGCCACGATCCACAATTTGCTCAATCTCACGCTCACCGCCAAAGCGAGTGACCGCCAGAATGGTGGCACCGTGCATGGCAAACAGCAGTACTGAGCCGTACAAAAACACGATAGACAAAGCATGGAACGGGTTGTAAAACAAGTTGCCATAGCGTATGGACAATGCGGCAGTCCAATCCAAGTGCGGGAAAATGCCGTAAGGCACAGCCTCACCCCAGGAACCCATCAAAACCGGACGGAATAAACCAAGCACAAAAAACAACCACACGGCTGCGGCAAATGCCCAGGCCACGTGCGTACCCATGCCCAGTTGTTTGGCACGGCGGTACATGCGCCCCCACCACAACAAGACAGAAACGCTCAGCAGCA
>CANGCZ010000171.1 GCA_947452325.1 Comamonadaceae bacterium
CCTTGGCTGACGTTCAAAAACGCGTCGGTGTAACCGGCCCGGCGCAAGGCAGATATATCGGCCTGGGTATAGCTTTGGTAAGCGCCTTGCAAATGCGCCGGGAACGGGATGTAGTCAATGCGTGCATCCACTTGGCGGTGTTGCTTGTGCCAGGCCAGCACCGCGCGCGCCATGTCGTTGAATGATTGGGCGCGCCCGGTACCCAGATTGAAAATGCCGCTGTGCTGCGCATGCTCCATGAACCACAGGTTGACCTTGGCGCAATCGCCGACGTACACAAAATCGCGCTGCTGTTCGCCGTTGGCATAGCCGTCCGTGCCTTCGAACAAGCGGCACACCCCATCGGCGAGCACCTGGCGGTTGAAGTGAAACGGTGTCGAAGACATGCTGCCTTTGTGGGCTTCACGCGGGCCGTAGACATTGAAATAGCGCAGCCCCACGACTTGGTGACGCAGTCGCCCTTGCAGGCTGCGCACATACTGGTCGAACTGAAATTTTGAATACGCATACATATTGATAGGCAATTCAGTGGCGCGTTGTTCGGCAAAGCCGTTTTTTCCCAGCCCGTAAACCGAAGCCGAAGACGCATATATGTATTGCGAATTGATAGCCTGGCACCAGTGCAACAAAGTTTTGCTGTATTCAAAGTTGTTGCGCATCATGAACTGGCCGTCCCACTCGGTGGTGGCCGAGCAAGCGCCCAGATGGAACACGGTGGTCACCGGCCCCAAGTCTTGGCCGGCTTGAACCCGGGCCATGAAATCCTCCCGGTCCAGATAGTCGCGGATATGCAAGTCGGCCAGGTTGTGCATCTTCTGGCCGTTTTTCAAATGGTCAACCACCAGAATGTCGGTGTATCCGCGCTGGTTGAGTTGCTCGATCAGATTGCTGCCGATGAGGCCGGCGCCGCCGGTGACGATGATCATGGCTTGAATGATTCCGGTTGTATGAAACAGTGCATGTCGTTGGCAAAGCCCCCCGTGTTCAAACCGTGGTGCAAGGCCCGAACACGGCGCGCCGTTTGGCTGCGTGGGTAATGGCCTATTGTCCGTGCAAACACAGCAGGCTGTTCAGTGGGTGGACTGGGCCTGAGCGGCGGCGATTTGCAGTTGCAATGCCTGCCAGACTGCATCTGGCGTGATGGCGCGCATGCACGCGCAGTCACGGTTGCTGCACACGACCTCACACGGCCCGGGCAATTGCAAATTGGAGCAAGCCGGGCCTATGGCGCCCCAGCGAGTCAGGTTGACGCCGGGTTTGGGTGGAAACAGTCCAACGACGGGAAGACCAAGTACAGCGGCAATATGTAAGGGGCCGGTGCCAGACGCCACCAGACCGCGAGCTGCGGCGATGCGCTGCATATAGTCGTCCAGTGAATCCGTGCCCATGACGATCAAGCAAGTACCAGGGAACAAATGCTGGTGCGCGGCAAACGCCTGTGCATCAGCCAAGGTGCCGCCTATCACCGGTTGCCAGCCATCTCTGACCATCAAATGCGCGAGTTCGGCGAAATGTTTTATTGGCCATTCTCGGCCGTTGCCACGTGAATAAGGGTGTAGGACGATGTTCTTTTCGGTTGTTCTTGAATCCGGCAGCAGCGCAGACAGGCCGGACCAGCTCACGGCCTGCTCACGCCATGTCGAAACATCGGGACAGGCCATGTTCAAAACACGCGACAGCAGTAAGAGATTCAAATAGGCTTCATGGTGTTGACTGCGCGCCCGGCTCAGCCAGACCCGGTGATTGCAGTTGAACCAGTGGTAGACACGGCCCCAGACGCCGCTGCGTTGGGGGATTCCGGCTTGTTTCGCAGCAGCAGCAATGCGCCGGTTCGGAAACACATGCACGATATGGTCGGCGTGCATGCCGCGCAGCCAGTCGCTGAGCTCGTCTTGGCTCATTTGTTCCGGCAATACCGCCACGTTATCCACCCAGCGGCAGGCCAGCGCCACAGGCGCGGCATAGGCTTTGACCAACAGCGTGATACCCCAGTCAGGGTGCAGGGATTTCAACCAGCCAATAGACGGGAGGGTCAGACACAAATCACCGATGGCGTCGGTGCGGCTGATGATCAAGTGCATGTGGTGTTCGTTCAGCAGTCTCAAGTCTGCTGGATTTTTTGAATCAAGCGGGTGGTGGAATGCCCGGCCAGAAAATCCAGAATCACCACTTCGCCGCCGGCAGCGGTAACGCAAGCCCCGCCTGCGACCTGCTCGGTCGAATAATCGCCGCCTTTGACCAGTACATGCGGCAGCAAGCGGCAATACAAACGCTCGGGAGTGTCTTCAGCAAACGGCACCACACCATTGACACAGGCCAGCGCAGACAGCATACGCAAGCGCGTGGCCAGCGGATTGACCGGTCGGCCATCGCCTTTGAGGCGACGCACCGAATCGTCGTCATTCACAGCGACAAACAGCATGTCGCCTAATGCACGGGCTTTTTCCAAATAGTCGATATGCCCGGGGTGCAGGATGTCAAAACAACCGTTGGTCATGATGACCCGTTTACCGGCGGCGCGGGCTTGCTGAATGCGCTCGAAAATCGCGTCTTCGCTGTACACCGTGTGCTCGCTGCTGTCAGGTTGCAAGGCATGCTGCAACTCTTCAAAGCTGACCGTGGCGGTGCCGAGCTTGGCCACCACCAGACCGGCGGCGACGTTGGACAAGTGCATGGCCTGCGGCAGGCTCAGACCGGCGGCCAACGCAGCGCCCAGGGTGGCGACCACGGTGTCGCCCGCGCCCGTCACGTCAAACACTTCCTGCGCCCGGGTGGAAATATGCACCGCTGCTTGGTCGCGCACCATCAGACTCATGCCCTTTTCGCTGCGTGTGACCAGCACCGCTTGTAAATCCAGCGAGGCACGCAATTGCTGGCCCTTGGCTTCAATCTCTGCGTCAGTGGTGCAATGGCCAACCACCGCCTCGAATTCGCCCATATTGGGCGTGATGACGGTCGCGCCCCGGTAACGCTCAAAATCCGTGCCCTTGGTGTCAATGATCACCGGCTTACCGGCTGCGCGCGCCAATGCCACCATGTCGGCTGCGTGGCGCAGCGCGCCTTTGGCGTAGTCCGACAAAATCACCGCGTCGACCAGCGGCAACTGGGCTTTGAAGGTGAGCAAAAAGGCTTGGGCATCCCATTGCGGGAAATGGTCTTCGAAATCCAGTCTGATGAGTTGCTGTTGGCGCGAAATGATGCGCAGCTTGGTGATGGTTTTGCTGCCCGCTACTTTTTGCAAATGCGCATGTATGTGCCACTCGTTCAACAGTTGCTGCATCTGAGCAGCGGACGCGTCATCGCCGACCAGACCCATGAGCCGGGTTTGTACGCCGAGTGCTGCCGTGTTGGCCGCCACGTTGCCCGCGCCGCCAAGACGGGCTTCTTCTTTGTTGACATGCACCACCGGTACCGGCGCTTCCGGTGAAATGCGCCCGGTTGAGCCGTGCCAGTAACTGTCGAGCATCAGGTCACCGACGATCAACAAACGCGCCTTGGATAAATCAGGCAGTTGCGGGGAGGGTCGTTGTGTTGCCATGTTCAGTCTGCGGGCACCAGCCCGAGTTGTTGCTCAACCGCACCACACAAACTGTGGCCGATCAGAATATGCGCTTCTTGGATGCGCGCCGTCACCTGGCTGGGCACCACGATGGAGATATCGCACACGGCTTTGAGCTGGCCGCCGTCGCGCCCGAGCAAGCCTATGCAAGCTATTCCTAGTGCTTTGGCCGCGGCCACCGCTGCCAGCACGTTGCCGGAGTTGCCAGAGGTGGAAATGGCGATCAAGCAGTCGCCGGGTTTGCCTATGGCTTGCACTTGCCTGGCAAAAATCGCTTCAAATGCATAGTCATTGGCTATACAGGTCAAAGCCGAGGTGTCGGTGGACAAGGCGATGGCAGCCACCGGTGGACGGTCTTTGATGAAGCGACCGGTGAATTCAGCGGCCAGGTGTTGGCTGTCAGCGGCGGAGCCACCGTTGCCGCACAGCATCAGTTTGCCACCGGCGCGCAGGCTGTTGACACAGGCGTTGATGGCCTGGTCTACGTGTGCGTCAAGCGCCG
>CANGCZ010000172.1 GCA_947452325.1 Comamonadaceae bacterium
ACACGCGCGACGGGCGCTTGCTGCTCGAGGGACAAGGCAGTTGGCAAAGCGGGCGTTTTCGATTCACAGGCGAGGCGCGGGCGCTGCCCGGGCATGAAAGCGCACTCAACAACCTGCTGGGCGTGCTGGGTCAACGCGCTGGCGATAAAACCATTTTGAAACTGGGATGAACATGTTGCAGCGACAAGCCATTGTCAAATACCTGCTGGCCGCCACGCTGTCTTCAGCATGGCCGGTTTTGGCCGCCGATAAAAACAAACCGGCGCCACGCCCGGACAAAGCCAAAGCAGAGGCGGAAAACACCATCACGCTGAACTTTGTCAACGCCGACATCGAAGCCGTGGCGCGCACCTTGGCCGGATTGACCCGCCGCACGCTGGTGGTCGACCCGCGTGTCAAAGGGACGCTGTCACTGACCACGGAAAAACCGGTGCCCGCGTCCCTGGCATGGAACCAGTTTCTGGCGGTGCTGCGTTTGCAAGGCTTTGCCGTCATCGAGACCCAAGGCTTGTACAAACTGGTGCCCGAGGCCGAGGCCAAGCTGCAAGGCGGGCAGACCGCCGTGGTGCCGTCTACTGGCACGCCGAACAACGCGCAGGTGATGACGCAAATCTTCAAGCTCACCCACGAAAACGCCAACAACCTGGTTGCCGTGCTGCGCCCGCTCATCAGCCCGAACAACACCATCAACGTGACGCCGGGCAGCAATGCGCTGGTAATCACCGACTACGCCGACAACCTGCAGCGCATGGCGCGCATCATTGCCTCGCTGGACGTGTCCAACGCCACCGACGTGGAAGTCATTCCCTTGCAACACACACTGGCCGCCGACATGTCAGCCTTGCTGAACAAGCTGGTAGAGGGCGGTGCGGCGGGTGCGGTCGCAGCCGGGCAAACCGACACCGGTTTCAAAACCAGCATTCAGGCTGAACCGCGCAGCAACGCCATCATTTTGCGCACCGCCAACCCGGCCCGCCAGGTCCAGGTGCGCAGCCTGATCGAGAAACTGGACCGACCGGCCAGCGAGTTGGCCAGCGGCAATATCCACGTGGTGTATTTGAAAAATGCCGACGCCACCAAACTGGCCAATACTTTGCGCGCCGCCATGTCCGGCAACAACGCAGCCGCCAGCATCAACAGCACACCGGGCGCGGCCAACTCAGCGTCTGCCATCAGCCAGCCGACCACCGGCGGTCAGATTCAAGCCGACACGGCCACCAATTCGCTGGTCATCACCGCCGCCGAACCGCAGTTTCGACAACTGCGCGCCGTCATCGATTCGCTGGACCAGCGGCTCGCCCAGGTGCTGGTGGAAAGCCTGATCGTCGAGGTTGACTCGTCCAAAGAAGCGCAATTCGGCATTCAGTGGCAAAACGCTGTCGGCAACGCAGGCGGCAATATTGCGGTGCTGGGCACCAATTTCGGTACCGGCAACAATTTGCTCAGCCTGTCCACCAGCAACGGCGCCTCCCTGCCCGGCGCGGGTTTGAACATAGGCACGGCACGCAACATTGGCGGCTCCACGGTCATGACGGCATTGGCCAATTTCCTGCAATCCAGTGGCGGCAGCAACATCCTGTCGCGGCCCTCGCTGCTCACACTGGACAACGAAGAGGCCAAGATCGTGGTCGGCCAGAACGTGCCGTTTGTCACCGGCCAATACACCAATACCACCGCATCGGCCAACGGCGCGGTCAACCCGTTTCAAACCGTGGAACGCAAAGACGTGGGCTTGACGCTCAAGGTCAAGCCGCAAATCAACGACGCGGGCGTGGTGAAGATGAGCATCTTCCAAGAGGTCTCCAGCATAGACACATCAAAGAAAACCACCGACGGCCTGATCACCAACAAGCGTTCGATTGAATCCAATATCGTGGTCGCCGACGGCTCGGTGGTGGTGCTCGGCGGCTTGCTGTCCGATACCTTTTCGGACAACCGCCAGCAAGTGCCCGGCTTGGGCGATTTGCCGCTGCTAGGCGGGCTGTTTCGCAGCGAAAGCCGCAGTCGCAGCAAGACCAATCTGCTGGTGTTTTTGCGGCCGGTGGTGGTGCGCGACGATGTCAGCGCCGAGGTTTTGTCCCATGGCCGTTACCGCGACATGCAAGGCTTGCAAACCGAGTCGCTCAAACCCGGCAGCGCCACATTGCCGGTGCCCAATGACCAGGTATTGCCGCCGCTGCCGGGCAGCAGCGAAGCAGCGCAACCGGTCAAACCGCCAACCCCGCTCAAACCTGTGCCGCTGGAACGGGGCCGCTGACATATGCGCCATCCATTGCCTTATGCGTTTGCCCGCAGCCACCAGTTGCTGTTGGAAGACGACGGCCAGCAACTGACACTGTGGCACCACGATGCACCGCCCCCGGGCGCTTGGAGCGAGGTGCTGCGCTGCCACGCGGTGCAGCATTTCCAGCAAACCGATGCCGCCACGCTGGCACAACGCATCAGCGCCAGTTACGCCGGGGCCGAGTCCAGCGCCGCGCTGGTGATGAGCGAGGTCGAGGGCGAGGCCGATCTGGCGCGCATGATGCAAGAGTTGCCCGCCGTGGAAGATTTGCTCGAAGCCTCGGCCGACGCGCCCATCATCCGCATGCTCAACGCCTTGCTGATGCAAGCCGCGCGCGACGGCGCCAGCGACATACACATAGAGGCTTACGAGCGCCATTCCAGCGTGCGCTTTCGCATAGACGGCACGCTGCGCGAAGTGGTCAGCCCGCACCGGGCTTTGCACGCAGCGCTGATTTCGCGTTTGAAAATCATGGCCGACTTGGACATCGCCGAAAAACGCTTGCCGCAGGACGGTCGCATTTCTTTGCGTCTGGGCCAGCGCGCCATCGATGTGCGCGTGTCCACATTACCCGGTGCCCATGGCGAACGCGCGGTACTGCGTTTGCTGGACAAAAGCGAAAGCCGACTCAGCTTACAAGCCGTGGGCATGCAAGGCCAGACCTTGCAGCAGTTTGAACACCTGGTGCAGCAACCGCACGGCATTGTGTTGGTCACCGGCCCCACAGGTTCAGGCAAAACCACCACTTTGTACGCGGCGCTGCAAATGCTGGACGCGGCGCACGCCAACATCATGACGGTGGAAGACCCGATCGAGTACGAACTTGCCGGTGTCGGCCAGACCCAGGTGAATCCGAAAATCGATTTGGACTTTGCCAAGGCGCTGCGCGCCATCCTGCGTCAAGACCCGGACATCATCATGATTGGCGAAATCCGCGACCATGAAACCGCACAAATCGCGGTGCAGGCCTCGCTCACCGGCCACCTGGTGCTGGCGACTTTGCACACCAACGACGCGGTCAGCGCGGTCACGCGTTTGACCGACATGGGCATAGAGCCGTTTTTGCTCAGCTCGTCTTTGCTGGGTGTGCTGGCCCAGCGGCTGGTGCGCAAGCTGTGTACACATTGCGCTGGCATTGGCTGCGATACCTGCGGCAGCACCGGCTACCAAGGCCGCACCGGCATCTTTGAGTTGCTGACGGTGGACGATGGCGTGCGCCATCTCATCCACGACCACGCCGGTGAACCGCAGTTGCGTCAGGCCGCGCAGCAACGCGGCATGCAAAGCCTGCGCGACGACGGCCAGCGGCTGGTGCAACTGGGCATCACTTCGGCGCAAGAGTTGTTGCGCGTGACCCGCGACTGAGCCCATGCCCGCCTATACCTACGAGGCCATCAGCGCCGAAGGCCGCAGCCGCCAGGGCGTGATCGACGCCGAATCCGAACGCGCCGCGCGCCATTTGTTGCGCCAGCAAGCACTGATACCCATCAAACTGCAAGCCGTCAGCGTCAGCAAAACAGCCATCAAAGGCGACATCGTGCTGTGGCAGGCCCGCGTCTTCAGCCGCACCGACCTGGTGGTGTGGACACGCCAGCTGGCCAGCCTGGTGGCCGCCGGTTTGCCCTTGGAACGCACGCTCAGTGCGCTGAGCGAAGAGGCCGACACACCGGCCAAGCGCGATTTGCTGGCCCAGGTGCGCGCCGAGGTGAACGCCGGTGCGCCACTGGCGCAGGCACTGGCCATGCACCCGCGCGAATTCGATGCGCTGTATGT
>CANGCZ010000173.1 GCA_947452325.1 Comamonadaceae bacterium
CAATCCCAACACAAAACCCAATGTGACTTTGTTGTCTTCCAGGTGATAAAGAAAACCACCTCCGAAACTCTCATCAGCAATAGGCCAGCCGGAGGTGTGCACCACCAAACCCGGTTTTGCCAACGCAGGGTCCACTTCCCACAATTCTTTGATGCCTATGGCAAAGGTTTGGGTGTCTTTGTCTTTGTCCAAAGCAAAGCGTTGGATCAGTTGTTTACCCAGATGGCCGCGCGCGCCTTCGGCGAACAAGGTGTATTTGGCATTCAATTCCATGCCGAGTTGAAAGTTGTCGGTAGGCTCGCCGTCTTTGCCCAGGCCTACATGGCCGGTTGCAACGCCGCAAACTGCGCCACTGTCGTTGTACAAAATTTCTGCTGCAGTGAAGCCGGGAAAAATATCCACACCGAGGTTTTCGGCTTGCTGCGCCATCCACTTGACCACGTTACTCAGTGACACCACATAGCAGCCGTCGTTGTGAAAGTTGCGCGGCATCAACCAACCGGGTGTGGCGGTGTGCCCGGTTTCCGATAAGACCAGCAATTCATCGCCGGTGACAGCTTGCGACAAAGGTGCACCCAATGCTTTCCAATCGGGAAACAATTCGTCCATGGCGCGCGGGTCCATCACCGCGCCTGACAAAATATGCGCACCAGGCTCTGAGCCTTTTTCTATCACCACCACAGAGATGTCTTTGGATTGCGCAGCAGCCAGTTGTTTGAGATGAATCGCGGCGGCCAGTCCTGCCGGTCCACCGCCGACGACGACCACGTCATAGTCCATGGCCTCACGCGGACCGTATTGTTCAAGCCATTGAGTTGCTGTCATATATCTTTAAAGTCATTGTCAATGTAGCGACAGATTCTATGCCCGACGGCTTCGCTCTTGTCGTCATAATGCGTCTGATTGTCAAGAGCCCCATCGCTCTTAAACAAATACCGCATCCAAGTTTTTATTCACAGGAGTTGAGCATGGCCTATAGCCTCGATTTATCCGGTCGCGTCGCATTGATCACGGGAGCTTCCAGCGGACTGGGCGCACAGTTTGCACGAACCCTGGCAGCCGCTGGGGCCGCGGTGGTGTTGGCCAGTCGCCGCGTGGAAGTGTTGAAATCATTGCGGGCCGAAATCGAAGCCGAAGGTGGTGACGCCCATGTCGTCAGTTTGGATGTGACCAGCCGGGGCAGCATCGAAGCCGCTGTCAAACAAGCCGAGCAAGACGTGGGCGCCATCGATATTTTGGTGAATAACTCCGGTGTCAGCACCACCCAGCGACTGGTTGATGTGCGCGAAGAGGACTTTGATTTTATTTTCGATACCAATGTGCGTGGCGCATTTTTTGTCGCGCAGGCCGTGGGCAGCCGTATGTTGGCGCGCGCCAAAGGCTTGGAACCGGGTACGTTTGCAGGCGGGCGCATCATCAACATCGCCTCCATGGCTGCCATGCGCGTGCTGCCGCAAATCGGCGTTTACTGCATGAGTAAGTCGGCCGTGGTGCAAATGACCAAGGCCATGGCGCTGGAGTGGGGCAAGCACGGCATCAACGTGAATGCCATCTGTCCGGGCTATATAGACACCGAGATCAACCACCACCACTGGCAGACAGAGCAAGGCCAGAAACTGGTGAACATGCTGCCGCGCAAACGCGTTGGTCACCCCAAGGACTTGGACGCATTGCTGGTCATGCTGGCGAGTCCGCAAAGCGATTTCATTAACGGTGCTGTGATTGCTGCTGACGATGGATTCGGCGTATGAAGCTGGCCTTGCCACAGGATAAAAAATGCGTGTATGAACAGGTCCTGCCGATTCGCTGGGGCGACATGGACGCCATGGGGCATTTGAATAACACCAGCTACTTTCGCTATCTGGAGACGGTGCGCATTGACTGGTTTTCATCGCTGGGTTGCCCGCCTTTGCCCGATGGAGAGGGCCCTGTCATCGTCAATGCTTTTTGCAATTTTTACAAACAACTCGAGTACCCCGGTGAGGTATTGATCAAGATGTATGTGAGCCAACCGGGGCGCAGCAGTTTTGAGTCCTGGGCCACCATAGAGCGCACAGACATGCCCGGCGTCATTCACGCTGAAGGCGGCGCCACCACTGTGTGGGTGAATTTTCCTGCGCAAAAATCTTCGCCTATGCCCGAGTGGTTGCTTACTGTACTCAAGTAATCAAACCACACTGACACTGTTTTGAGCGGGGCTTGCAGGCCATATCGACTGTTAAGTCATGTGTTTATTCAGCCTCAAACTGGAGTGAAAGATGCGTTTGATGAATAAGTCAAAAAATATTCATATTTGATTAAATCGTGTTGAATATTCTAATTTCATTAATATAAATTGTTAATATCCTGATGATCTGTACATTCATCAAAAACCCAAAGACAAGTTGCCTCACCCGCTACCTTGGCTTTCAAATCACATGCGCAAGCAACCTACACAAAAAAGAGCACAACTCACCATTGAAGCCGTTTACCAGGCAACGGCCGAATTAGTAGACAAAGAGGGAATGACCGGTTTAACCACCAACAAGATTGCCCACAAAGCCGGTTTCTCAGTGGGCACCATCTATCAGTATTTCGCCAGCAAAGACGAATTGTTTCGTGCCATGGTCAAGCACTCACGAAGCAATGCGATAGGGGAAATCAATACTTATTTGTACAGCCGTGAATCATTGGAAGACCCCAGTGACATTGACCTGGAAATGTTTATCCGCGGCTACATTGCCATATTGATTGACGGGTTTGCGTTCGGACCACCTTTGCGACGCATCGTCACGCGTTTGTGCTGGATGGTTGAAAGCCCCGAAGAGACTGCAGAAACCATGCAAGCGCTGGTAGTGCGCTTGGTGCAGTTTGTTAACTATGTACAGCATCCTCAACTCAAACTGCTGACTGAAACCCGTTGTTTTGTTCTCAGTCGCACCATCATCGGTTGTTTGCGCAGCGCATCGCTGGAGCGCTTAGAGCCGCCTTCCGTCTCAGAGTTAACCAATGCCTTGGTAGAAATGGTCATGAGCCAGTTGGATTTGAACCGGCAACCTGCTTGAGTTGCTCAGCTTTTGTTTTTGGGTAGCCGGCCCATGGCATAAAACTCTGGGTTGGGCATCATGCCGGCAAAGCTGGCCATGCGGTTGGACAAACCGAAAAACGCAGTGATGGCCGCAATATCCCAAATATCCTCGTCATTGAAACCGTGGGTATGCAGGGCCGCAAAATCAGTCTCTTCAATCGCATCGCTGTGCAAACAGACTTTCATGGCGAAGTCCAACATGGCGCGCTGGCGTTCACTGATATCTGCTTTTCGGTAATTCACAGCCACCTGATCGGCCAACAGCGGTTTTTTTTCATAAATACGCAAAATCGCACCATGCGCCACCACGCAATACAAACAATGGTTAGCGGCACTGGTAGCAGTGACAATCATTTCACGCTCGCCCTTGCTCAGGCCCGAGTCCTCGCGCAACATCAATGCATCGTGGTAAGCAAAAAAAGCCCGCCATTCAGCGGGGCGTCTGGCCAGTGTCAAAAACACATTCGGGACAAAACCGGCTTTTTCCTGCACTTCCAGGACTTTGGCGCGTATGTCGTCGGGCAGGTCTTTGATTTCCGGGGCAGGGTAGCGTGACATGGGATCTCCTTGTGCGAGCGATTATGCCCAGCTGCATCAGCTCCACGAAAGCATGGCGCTTTAGAATCCAATGATGGATCAAGGGAGAATCGATTGAATAAAGTGTTTCCAAGTGCAACCGCTGCACTCAAAGACGTGGTGCACGACAAGCAGTTGCTGGCAGTCGGCGGATTCGGTTTGTGCGGTATTCCCGAGGCGCTGATTGCTGCTTTGCGCGACAGTGGCGTGAAAGACCTGACAGTGATCTCCAACAACGCCGGTGTCGATGACTTTGGTCTGGGTTTGCTGCTGCAAACGCGTCAAATCAAAAAAATGATTTCTTCTTATGTGGGTGAAAACAAAGAGTTTGAACGCCAATACCTGGCCGGTGAACTTGAACTCGAGTTCACACCGCAAGGCACGCTGGCAGAAAAACTGCGCGC
>CANGCZ010000174.1 GCA_947452325.1 Comamonadaceae bacterium
CACGTCGATGTTGGACGAACCGTCTAAGGGGTCGAACACCAGCATGTATTTGCCGCGCGGAAACTGTGTGGGAATTTGGTAGGGATCGTCCATTTCCTCAGACGCCATGCCAGCCAGGTGACCGGCCCATTCGTTCATGCGGATGAACAAATCATTGCTCAACACGTCGAGTTTTTTCTGTGTTTCACCTTGTACGTTGATGGACTTGCCGCCGTCAGCCGCTTGGTCCCCGTACATGCCGCCAAGCTCGCCCATGGCCACCGCGCGTGCAATCGCTTTGCAAGCCAGCGCCACATCCAGAATGAGCGCGTTGAAGTCTCCGCTGGAGCCGGGAAAGCGGCGGCGCTCTTCAATCAGATATTGGGTCAGCGTGGTGCGGTGGCGTAATGGCATGGTGTTCTCTCTTCAAGCAGCTGCGTGCCAACTGCGTAATTGTTCTATAGAAGCGCTGCTCAGATCGGGCAACACTTGCAAAGCACCGGCAAAATCATGGTGCGCGGTGAAACTGTTGGGCGTGATGATGACGGGCAAACCTGCGCTTTTGGCCGCATTCAATCCGTTGGCCGAGTCTTCAAATGCTAAACAGTCTGCGCCATTCAATCCCAGACGCGTCAATGTTTGTGTGTAGACCTGCGGATGCGGTTTTTTCTTGGGCGCGGTGGACGCGTCTTCGATCACCACAAACAAGTCTTTCCAATCCGGCCCGATGGCATTGCGCAACAACACCGCGATGTTGACAGGCGAGGTGGTGGTGGCGATTGCGAGTCGCAAACCTGCCGCGTGTGCACTTTGAATCAAGGACAACACGCCCGGGCGCAATTGCACGGCTCCTGTTTGCACCGCATGTTCATACGCTGCGGTTTTCATGGCATGCAAACGGTCAATCGTGTCTTTCAAGCCACCGCCGTCTATGTCTTTGACATCCGGGTGCACTTGCTTCCAGTAATGCAACATGCGTTCTTTGCCGCCGGAGATTTCCAATAGTTTGGTGTAGCCGGCCACGTCCCAGCGCCAGTCCAAACCTTCTTCTGCAAACGCTTGATTGAAGGCGGCCAAATGCGCCATCTCTGTGTCTGCCAGCGTTCCGTCCACATCAAATACCAATGCCTTGAGCGCGCCCATGTTCAACCCTTTGCTTGTTGAAATACACGACTCGCCAAAATGTCCTGGGCATTCAAGGTACTCAGGTCATCGGCGGTCAGTTCTTTGTCCGGATTGTCAAACAAGCGACTGGCTTGTCTTAAGCGGGCGCGCTCCAAGGCATTGCGTACGCTGCGAGCGTTGGCGAAATGCGGTTGTTGTTTACGCAAATGCAAATACTTTGCAAACGCGGCTTGCGCTTCATCATCGAAGCGGTAGTTGTGCTCGTGCAGCATATGTTGCGCGATCTGCGCGAGTTCATCTTCCTGGTAATCCGGAAAATCGATGTGGTGTGCAATGCGCGAATTCATGCCGGGGTTGGACATGAAAAACGTGTCCATGCGGTCTTTGTAGCCAGCCAGAATCACCACCAAATCATCGCGCTGGTTTTCCATGACTTGCAACAAAATCTCGATGGCCTCTTGCCCGTAATCGCGCTCATTTTCAGGCCGGTACAAATAGTAGGCCTCGTCAATGAACAACACACCACCCATGGCTTTTTTCAAGACTTCTTTGGTTTTGGGAGCGGTGTGGCCTATGTATTGCCCGACCAAGTCATCACGCGTGACCGCCACCAAGTGGCCGCTGCGCACATAGCCGAGTTCGTGCAGGATTTGCGCCATGCGCATAGCCACCGTGGTTTTGCCTGTGCCCGGGTTGCCGGTGAAACACATGTGCAAAGACGGCGACTGTGCCGCCAAACCCAGATTGAGTCGCAAGCGATCAATCACCAGCAAGGCTGCGATGTCTCGGATGCGCGACTTGACCGGCTTTAAGCCGACCAAATCACGGTCCAACGCATCCATCACTTGCTGCACCTGGGTTTGCGCCATGACTTGCGCAACCGTGCGCGCACCTGTGTCTTGCACAACGGTGGGGTTCACTGTGTCAGATTTGGGTGCCACGGCGCTTGTGACGCCGGGCAGGTTGTAAGCAGGTGCATTCATGGCTGGCGTCTGTTTTATTTACCGTAGCGGCTGTTTTCGGGCTTGTCCATGGCGTAACCGTGCGTGGTGTAACGCATGCTGCGGCCATTGACTTCCTGACGCTCTAAGCGGTAGCCGGTTTCATGCGGCGGACGGTGCACGATGAAACTCATGGCCACCGATTCGACGCCGCGTGTGGAGTCAAACGCCATCAAGCGGATGTAGTGGTTGGGGAAGCTCTTGCGGCAGTTGTTGACTTCCATCAACACGCCTGCGGGGTCGTGCAAATCAAACATAGGCATGCCGTACATGTCCCAGTACGTATTGCGCGGGTGCACGTCGTCGGTGTATTCCACGCTCCAGGCGTAGCCTTTGTTTAAGCCGTATTGGATTTGCATGCTGATTTCAGCATCTGTCAATTCAGGCAAAAAGCTGAATTGGCCTTGGGTGACTTTTCCGGTGGGGTTGCTCAACATGGTGTGTGCTCCTCTGTATCAAGCGACGGTGGGGGTGACGGCATAGTCGCTGCTGTCGGTGGATTGGTAATTGAAGCTGATGTCGCCCCAGGTATCGAGCGCGGCTTGCAATGGCGAGCAGTCTTTCGCTGCATTTTTCAAAATAGTCGGGCCTTCTTGCAAAATGTTTTTGCCTTCGTTGCGCGCTTTGACCATGGCTTCTAAAGCCACGCGGTTGGCCACGGCACCGGCTTGAATGCCTTGCGGGTGACCGATGGTGCCGCCGCCGAATTGCAAAATCACATCGTCGCCGAACAAGTCAATGAGTTGGTGCATTTGACCGGCGTGGATACCGCCTGAGGCCACTGGCATGACTTTCTTGGTGTCAGCCCAGTCCTGGTCAAAGAACAAACCGCGTTGCAAATCGGTTTTTGTGTAGCTGTCGCGGCAGACGTTGTAATAGCCTTGCACGGTCATGGGGTCACCCTCGAGCTTGCCCACCGCAGTACCAGTGTGCAAATGGTCCACACCAGCCAGACGCAGCCACTTGGCGATCACGCGGAAGCTGACGCCGTGGTTTTTCTGGCGTGTGTAAGTGCCGTGACCGGCACGGTGCATGTGCACAATCATGTCGTTTTTGCGCGCCCAGTTGGCCATGGATTGAATCGCGGACCAGCCGATCACCAAGTCGAGCATGATGACGACAGAGCCGAGTTCTTTGGCGAATTCAGCGCGTTCGTAAATGTCTTCCATGGTTGCGCCGGTCACGTTCAAGTACGAACCCTTGACTTCACCAGTGACAGCTTGTGCTTTGTTGACGCCGTCCATCACATACAAAAAGCGGTCACGCCAGTGCATGAACGGTTGCGAGTTGATGTTCTCGTCATCCTTCATGAAATCCAAACCGCCTTTGAGGCCTTCGTAAATCACGCGACCGTAGTTGCGGCCTGACAAACCGAGCTTGGGCTTGGTGGTTGCACCCAACAGCGGGCGACCGAATTTGTCCAAGCGCTCGCGCTCCACGATCAAACCGGTGGGCGGGCCTTTGAAGGTTTTCACATAGGCCACGGGAATGCGGATGTCTTCCAGGCGCGCGGCTTTCAAAGGCTTGAACGAGAACACGTTGCCGATGAGCGACGCGGTCATGTTGGAGATGGAGCCTTCTTCAAACAGAATCAGGTCATAGGCGACCCAGGCGAAGTATTCGCCGGGACGGCCGGGCACGGCTTCTACTTTGTAGGCCTTGGCGCGGTAGCTGTCGCAAGCGGTCAGGCGGTCTGTCCATACCACGGTCCATGTGGCGGTAGAGGATTCACCGGCCACTGCAGCGGCTGCCTCTTCAGGATCCACGCCCTCTTGAGGGGTGATGCGGAACAAGCAGATGGTGTCTGTGTCTACAGGCGTGTAGTCGGGCATCCAGTAGCCCATTTGTTTGTATTTCAGTACGCCGGCGCTGTAGCGCTTTTTGGCATCGGTGATTTGGGTGCTTGCGGTCATCAAAAAACTCCACAGTGTTGAA
>CANGCZ010000175.1 GCA_947452325.1 Comamonadaceae bacterium
CGCTTTCATAGAAGACGGAGGCTCTGAGTTTCATTACATTGCCTGCCTGAACGACAACCCGGCTTGGCTTCATGGTTTACAAGAGATTGCCAATACGCATTTGTCCGGCTGGCCGCTGAGCGGGATTTCCGCACAAGAAAGTGTGCAATCGCGGCAAGCCGCGCTGGCCATGGGCGCAGCGGATTAAAAAATCACTTACCGGATGCGGCGGGGTTGTTGCTGTCTGAAACTGCCGCAGGCGTGCTGCTGGCCGCTGCGGCGGCTGGTTTTTCCGTAGGGGCTGCAGGTGGCGTGGCTACAGGCTGGGCTTCTGATGCGTTGGTTTGATTGTCAGACGTAGCGCCGGGCACTTGCATAGGGGGTGGAGGAGCAGGGGCGGCAGTTTCCTGATTGGCAGTTTCGGCTTTTTCTTCCACTGCCTTGGGTCGCAACAAAGCGGCAACAGCAATAGCCACTAGGAACAGGGCAAATATTTTCAATATGTAATTGCCACTACCGGTTGGCGATTCAATCGACTCCGCGCTTGGCTCTGTGGCTGGTGTTGGCGTGGCGAGTTCGCCATCGGTGGCTGTGGCTGTCAGCGCAGGCGAGGCAGATGGCTCAACGGGTTCAACCACCGCACCGGGCTCATGCGGCACATCAATGTCTTCAGGCGGCTGTGCCAGAAAGTGCAAGGCCTCACTGCGCGTGAGTGAAGCGTGATGGGGTTCAATCACCGGTTGTTTGACTGAAACAGGTGAAGAAACAAGCGTTTCAACGGCAGGCTGACTAGGCTCTTGGGCAAACGCAACGGGGATTTCAGCCACAGGAGCGACCACTTGTCCGAACAACTGTGCCTCGGTCATTTGCAGTAATGCAGCCACTTTTCGGGCTGCTGTTAATTTCACGCTTTCACTGTAAAAAGCGCTGATGCCGCCTTCTTCAATTTGCTTGACTTGCTTGGTAGATAAACAAGCCAATGTGGCCAGGTCGATACTTGCCCAGCCCAAGCTTTCACGTTTGAGTCGAACGGCTTGACCATCAATCTGAGAGATGTCCGACATTCAAAGCCTTTGAGCTGAAATTTACTTGACGAGCAAGAGTTCGCCCTTGATGGACGCGCCTTTTTGCACTGAAAGCGTTTGGTAAACCACATGCCCGTCAACCGAGGCTGAAGAAGTGACGATGAGCTCGCTGCAAGTGGCTGTGCCGGAAAATTTACCTTTGATGTGCAAACTCGAACAGGTCACCACCCCCTCGACTTGGCCGCGAGAACCGATGGTGAGTTCATCAACCTGAACCTGACCATTGAGCGAGCCTTCGACATGAATGGCACCTTTGGCGGAAATTTCACCCCGGAAAGAAAAACCCTCACTAAGAATAGAGGGTTTGGTAGCGTTGGAGGAAATCATGTCCATCATAGGGGTTCTCTGAGGTTGGGCTACTGGCTGAGTTTCCGAAGGCGATTCGTTGACTGAATTTTGGACGGGAGCCTCGGCCTGTAGCGGGCTTGGGTTATTTGTTGCTGTTTTGGATTTGTTGAACATATTGAGCAGTCCGAATCACTTTTTGTGGATTAACCGGATAGCCACCTACCAGTATCTCAAAATGAAGATGCTTGCCGGTAGAGGACTCTCCCGTGTTTCCGATGTATCCCAACAGGCTTTCAGTGGTGACCTTGTCTCCCACTTTGACCGTTAATTTTGCCAAATGCGCATACAGCGACTCTACACCGTTCAGGTGCCGGATCACCGCAGTATTGCCATATTGTGGATGATATTCCGCCATAACGACAATACCAGGCTTGACGGCAAAGACTTTATCGTCGCCGGTTTCACTCATCAAATCCAAGCCGGTATGGAAATGCGACTTGCCTGTCAGCGGGTGCTTGCGGATACCAAAATCAGAGGAAACGCTGAAATTGGCCACCGGCATGCGGCTGGGCAAGGCGTACAACACTTCACGCAAGCCCCGGTTGGTGGCCAACTCATCAGCCACTTTTCCGCGCAACAAAGGATTGGACTGTATGTCCGAATCCAAGGAGAAACCGCCGCTAGAGGAGTTTTGCTGGATGATTTTGACAATCTTTTCAGTCAAACCGGATGTTTCCAGTTGTGATTTCAAAGTGTCATTTTCTTCTGAGACCGTCACCATGGAAGTCTCGACAAAGCGGCGTATGCTCATGTCGCGGTCGCGAATGGTTTGCGCCAAAGCCACCATTTGCTCATCGTTCAAAGCAGCGACTTCGCCATCGCTGGTTTCTGAAGCGCTGCTCAGTAAGGCACGGTAAACCTCTTTATGGGAATGCTCCAAACGGGCGCGACTGATACCAAGCAGCAACGTAGACACTGAGAGCACCAAAATAAGAGCACTCAAGGTCAAGCCCGACACAATGAAGCCTCGCGCAAAGTAACGCTGTATGGAGGCAGAAATATTAAAGTACTTGAGGTCGCCGCTTTGCTCAAGAATGAGCTTCACGTCTTGGTAATCGCGAGTCCAAGTCTTTTTAATCAGCGCAGGAAGACGGCGAACGTACGTTAGATAAAAGTAGGCTGAACGCATGGACTCACCGTTGTATGACAATCAATTGCCAATAGGCTTGGCCTGTTGAGGCACTGTGCCGGAAGCCGAAGCGGTGCCCGCAGGTTCACTGCCCTGGTGCAAGGCGCCTTCAATTTCGCCGCCCTTTTCAATTTCAATCTCTGAATAGTGGATTTTTCCGACAATTTTGCCGGTAGCGCGCACTATCAGGCTTTTTTCACTGACGATGGTGTTGTGCAGTTGACCACGGACATCGATCAGTTTGGCTGAAACACGCCCGGTGATACGTCCAGTAGGGCCTATCAATACCTCTTCTGCGGTTAAATCGCCCTCAATCACGCCATTAATCACAGCTTTGGCAGGTACAGTGAAAGCGCCTTTCACTACCACTCCATCGCCTATAACGACACTTTCTAATGAATCTGCTGGGTTGGCCATACGTGCTCCTTGGCTCGATCTTAACAAAGATCTAATGTAAATTAACTTTTTTCTTGAAGCTCTTGATTTGATTGAAAAAAATCAATTCATGCACATCGTTTCTGAAAGTTCGAACAAAGCTGCGCTGCCAATAAATGAATATTTATTGATTCATGACGAACTATAAAGAATTCAATTGCCGCAAAATCAAGATTTTTCGGAAAATTTTTCATTTTTTGCAATTCAACAACACTTGCATGCCAGCGGAACCTGAGCCGTACGAAACCGTTCAGGCTCCGGTTGTATGCAAGACTGTGGATCTCATCAGCTTCTGGCGGCGCTGCG
This sequence comes from Comamonadaceae bacterium, assembly GCA_947452325.1. Taxonomy (GTDB): domain Bacteria; phylum Pseudomonadota; class Gammaproteobacteria; order Burkholderiales; family Burkholderiaceae_C; genus Limnohabitans. Next base: position 3,283 of record CANGCZ010000175.1, read on the forward strand.
GGGTTTGAAACCGTTGCCGCGCTTGGCACCGGCAAACGACTTACCGCCGCCTGGCTTGCCGCGACGTGGTTCGTGCGAGGGCGCGCGGGCAGGACGCTGAGTGGGCTCCAAGCCAGGAATGACTTCTGCATTCAAGGTGGCTTGTGTGTAGTGTTCGATATCGAGAATTTTGCGGCGATCGCGGAATTCAGCAAATGTGACGGCCAAACCATCACGGCCGGCACGACCCGTACGTCCAATGCGGTGCACATAGTCTTCCTGCTTCATGGGTAAACCGAAATTGAACACATGGCTGATGCTGGGCACATCAATACCACGAGCGGCCACATCGGTGGCGACCAGGATTTGCACCCGACCGTCACGCAAAGCTTGTAGACGGCGGTTGCGCAAACCTTGGCTCAGGGCACCGTGCAATGCCACCGCGGAAAAACCGACTTGCTGCAAATCTTCAGCAAGCGCATCGCATTCAATTTGCGTGCTGGCAAACACAATGGCTTGGTCGATGGTGGTGTCTCTCAACCAATGATCCAACAATTTGCGCTTGTGCTGCTGGCTGTCGGCCCAGAACAAAATCTGTTTGATATTGCTTTTTTGCGCTTGGGTCGATTCGATTTGCAGGCGCTGGGGCGTGCGCATGATGCGTGCGGCCAACTGCTGAATACGCGGCGCGATGGTGGCGCTGAACATCATGGTCTGGCGGCGGGACTCGGTCAATTTGTGGATGTCGGCCAGGTCTTCGGCGAAGCCCAAATCC
>CANGCZ010000176.1 GCA_947452325.1 Comamonadaceae bacterium
ACCCGGTGCTGTTGTCCTCGATGTCGGTATGAACCGCGATGACGAAGGCAAGCTCTGCGGTGACGTCGACTTTGCCGGCGTCAGCCAGGTGGCCTCTTACATCACACCGGTGCCAGGTGGCGTCGGCCCCATGACCATCACCATGTTGCTGGTCAACACCCTTGAATCTGCCGAACGACACGCCATATCCCCTGCATGAACAATTCTTTGCTCGACTTTTCCGGTCTTCCCCTGTTTGACCGTATCACCCCGGCTGATGTCAACCCGGCCATCACAGAACTTCTGAAAAATGCAGACGCCGCTTTGGCCGAAGTCACGCGGGCTGAGTTTCCAGCTGACTGGACACGCATTTCCCAAGTGCTGGATACCTCGACCGAAAAATTAGGCCGTGCCTGGGGCGCTGTCAGTCATCTTCAAGCCGTGGCCAACACGCCTGAATTGCGAGCCGCTTACAACGCGGAGTTGCCACGTGTCACCGAATTTTGGACACGTTTAGGTGCTGACGAAGCTTTGTACGCCAAGTACAAAGCAATTGACCCTGCCAGCTTGAACCACGAACAAAAACACGCCCGTGAGCTTGCATTGCGTAACTTCGTTTTGTCAGGTGCGGAACTGACTGGCGCGGCCAAAGAACGTTTCGCTGCGATTCAGGAGCGCCAGGCCGAGATCAGCCAATTGTTCAGCGAACACGTGTTGGATGCCACTGACGCGTGGTCATTGATCGTCGGCAAAGACGAGATCGCTGGCATTCCTGAGGACGTTCTTCAAACAGCACATGCCGCCGCCATAGCTGACGGCAAAGACGGCTACAAGCTGACATTGAAAATGCCTTGCTATTTGCCGGTCATGCAATACGCCCACAGCAGTGCGTTGCGCGAAAAGCTCTACCGCGCTTACGCTACCCGCGCATCCGATCAATCCGAGCACTTGCAGTTTGACAACAGCGCGGTGTTGCAGGAAATCCTGCAATTGCGCGAGGAAGAGGCGCGTTTGCTGGGCTATGCCAATCACGCTCAAGTCTCGCTGGCCAGCAAAATGGCCGAGTCTCCTGAACATGTGATTGGCTTTTTGCGCGACTTGGCAACACGTGCACGTCCCTATGCCGACAAAGATCTGGCCGAAATGCGCGCTTTTGCACGCGAGCATTTGCACATGGCGGATCCTCAGGCCTGGGACTGGACATTCATAGGCGAAAAACTCAAAGAAGCGCGTTACGCTTTCAGTGACCAAGAGGTCAAGCCCTATTTCACTGCGCCCAAAGTCCTCGATGGTTTATTCAAAATCGTCGAGACTTTGTTCGAGGTGAGTATTCGCAAAGACCAGGCGCCCGTGTGGCATCCCGGCGTTTTGTTCTACCGCATAGAGCGGCAAGGCGAGTTGGTGGGTCAGTTTTACCTGGATCCCGGCGCACGCCAAGGCAAGCGCGGCGGCGCCTGGATGGACGATGTGCGTGCCCGCTGGCTGCGCCCGGACACCGGACAACTGCAAACCCCGGTGGCTCACATGGTGTGCAATTTCGCCGAAGGTGTGAATGGTCAACCGCCACTGCTGACACACGATGATGTGATCACGCTTTTTCACGAATGCGGCCATGGCTTGCACCACATGTTGACTCAGGTGAATGAGCGCGATGTGTCAGGTATCAGTGGCGTGGAATGGGATGCGGTGGAATTGCCCAGCCAGTTCATGGAAAACTTTTGCTGGGAGTGGTCTGTGCTCAAGCACATGACCGCGCACGTCGACACCGGTGAACCTTTACCGCTCGCCTTGTTTGACAAAATGCTGGCGGCAAAAAACTTTCAAAGCGGCTTGCAGACTTTGCGACAAATCGAGTTTTCATTGCTGGACATGTACCTGCATTCACAAGCCGCTGACAACATCGATGTGCTGGCTGTGTTGCAACAAGTTCGCGATGAAGTGTCGGTCATGCACCCGCCGGCTTTCAATCGTATGCCGCACTCCTTCAGCCATATATTTGCAGGCGGGTATGCCGCTGGCTACTACAGCTACAAATGGGCTGAAGTGCTGAGCGCAGACGCTTACGCCGCTTTCGAAGAAACCGCCTCAGCCGACGGCGAACACAGCACCGAGACCGGACGCCGCTACCGCCAATCTATTTTGGAAGCAGGCGGTAGTCGGCCAGCCATGGCCTCGTTCAAGGCCTTTCGCGGTCGTGAACCCACGCTAGACGCTTTGTTGCGCCACCAAGGCATGGCCGTCACTCAATAAACAATGGTTTGCACGCCTTGCGTGGTGCCCAGCAGGCACACATGAGCGTGCTGGTGCGCAAACACACCTACCGTGACCACCCCGGGCCATTGGCTGACAGCGTTTTCAAAGCCCAGTGGATCGGTGATGGACAAGCCTTTGACATCCAATAAAAACTGACCGTTATCTGTGACCAAGGGTTGTCCGCCGGTGTTGCGCAAAGTAGCCACAGCACCCATGGCTTTGAAGCGTCGCATGATTTCAGGTGCCGCCATGGGAATGGTTTCGACAGGCAATGGGAATGCGCCTAGCACCTCAACCCGCTTGGAGGCATCAGCGATGCAGACAAATTGATCTGCTTGCGCGGCAACGATTTTTTCACGGGTCAGCGCTGCGCCGCCGCCCTTGACCATGCATCCTTTGGGATCGATTTCATCAGCACCGTCTATGTAAACCGACATGCGCTCGACCTGGGCCAGATCCACCACGGGAATGCCCAAGGCCTGCATGCGTGCGGTTGATGCCAGCGAACTTGACACCGCCCCCTTGATAACGATGGCGCTGGCCGCCAAAGCGTCTATGAATTGATTCACGGTGGAACCGGTGCCCACGCCCAGGTATTCGCCGGGTATCACATAGTTCAAAGCCGCCTGAGCGACAAGTTTTTTCAATTCTTCCTGGGAGGTGGCAGTCTGGCTCATCGGTGACAATTCCTAGTTCTTCAAACAGGGATTATCCATGTCAGCGCTGCCTTACTCTTTGCTTCGCCCCTTGCTGTTTGCCATGGATGCTGAAAGCGTGCACGACCACACCATGGATATGCTGGCAGCCACTCAGCACACGGTCTGGCATCAACTGTACCGGCAACAACGTGTCCATGACCCTGTCCGTTTGTGCGGACTGAACTTTCCCAACCGCATCGGTTTGGCCGCGGGACTGGACAAAAACGCACGCTGCATAGACGCTTGGCAGGCCATGGGTTTTGGTTTTGTCGAGGTCGGCACGGTCACGCCCCTGGCCCAACCCGGCAACCCCAAACCGCGCATGTTCCGCCTGCCGCAGGCGCAGGCGCTCATCAACCGGCTGGGTTTCAACAACCAGGGATTAGAAAGTTTTCTCGGTAACGTCAACCGGGCAAGGTTCCGGCAAGACAGCGAACAACCCATGCTGCTGGGTTTGAACATAGGCAAGAACGCAGCCACGCCGATTGAACATGCCAACGATGATTACCTGACTTGCCTGAACGCGGTTTACCCGCACGCTGACTATGTGACAGTCAACATCTCCAGCCCGAACACAAAAAATCTGCGTCAATTGCAAACCGATGAAGCCTTCACCAGTCTGCTACACGTATTGCAGCAGCGTCGCCGCGAACTGGCTGAGCGGCACGGCAAGCAAGTGCCGGTGTTCATCAAAATCGCCCCTGACCTGGACGACTTGCAGTTACAACAAGTCTGCGACAGCTTGCGCAGTGTCTGCATGCAAGGCGAAGAAGTCACAGACCAGGCTTGGGGTGTGATTGCGACCAACACCACTTTGTCCAGAGACGCTGTTCAGGGGTTGGCTCATGCCGAGCAAACCGGTGGCCTGTCAGGTGCTCCGGTACGTGAACCCAGCAACCGGGTGATTCGCCATCTGCGCCGTGAGTTGGGCGCTGGTTTTCCCATCATTGGCGTAGGTGGCGTGATGACTGCCGCAGATGCGGTTGAAAAAATCCGGGCAGGCGCAGACTTGGTTCAAATTTACACAGGATTCATTTATGCC
>CANGCZ010000177.1 GCA_947452325.1 Comamonadaceae bacterium
CGTCAGTTGCGCTTGTTGACCGATGCGCACATCCATGGCGTCGGCGGGGCTGAGTGTGGCTTCGAGTTCTAAGCTGCTGAGGTCGACAATGTCCAGCAGTTTTTGGTCAACGGCCACGCGTTCCCCGGGTTGCGCCAGACGCGCGGCAATTTGCCCGCTGATGGGTGCGAGCAACACGGTTTCTTCCAAGGTTTTGCGTGCCACGTCGGCGGCGGCGACCGCGGCGTTGTAGGTGGCGCGTGCGCCGCTCAGCGTGGCTTCAGAGGCTTCGAGCGCAGTCTTGGAGATAAAACCCTGGTCGACCAGCGCCTTGTTGTTGTCGAACTGGCGTTGCGCAATATCGATTTGTGTTTTGGCGGCATCGGCTTGTTGCTCGGCCTGGCGCAAGCGGCGTTGAAATTCCACCGGGTCGATTTTGGCGATGACTTGACCGGCCTTCACGCTGTCGCCTTCGCGCCCTTGCAGACTCAGCAATTCACCAGCGACACGTGCTTTGATGCTGACGCTGTTGAGCGCTTTCAAATTGCCTGATACCGGCAAGGTTTGAGTGAGTGTTTGCGTACTCAGGCGGCTGATGTCTTCGGGCTGCAGTTCAACTACTGCTTCGGCCGCAGCAGGAGCAGTGGCTGTTGCAGGTGCAGCAGGCGCGCCAGCAGGTGCAGCCGCGCGGCGCATTTGCCAGAAAGCAGCACCACCGGCCAGCACCGCTATCAGCAACAGCCAAGTGAATTTGGAGCGCAATGTCATGTCTGAAGACTCCGCAAGTTGTCAGGTTCGCAGCCAGCCGTGCATCAAAGCATCGACGTGGTTGCGCAAAAAATTTTCGGGATGAAAGATGCTTGCAGTGCAGTAAGGCGATAGCGAGTGCTTCCACATGCTGACAAACACGATCACCGAGACCAGGCTGTAGACCGCGCTGTCGGTGTCAAAGGATTTGAACTCGCCGTTGTCAATGCCGCGTTGCAAAATCTTTTTGAACAAAGCATGGCCGGGGCGCATCACCTCGGCTTCGTAAAACTGCACCACATCAGGAAAGTTGGACGCCTCGCTTGTCACGAGTTTGGTGATGCCGCTGGCTGTGGTGTCGCCTATGCGTTCCCACCATGATTGCATGGCGTAATGGATCATCTCGGCTGTGCTGCCGGTGAAGTCGGTGAACTCCTGGTTCCAGACCGGGAAATGGTCGGACAGGTTGCTGCGGATCACCGCTTTGAACAAATCTTCTTTGGAATTGAAATACAAAAACAGCGTGCCCTTGGACACCCCGGCGCGGGTGGCAACTTCTTCGACCCGGGTGGCCGCAAAACCCTTTTCAACAAACAGTGTCAGCGCCGCGTCCAGCAATTCCTGCGGACGCGCTTCTTTGCGGCGTTCGCGTTTGTGAATGCCTGCGTGTTCCAGGCTGAGGGAATGGGTGTTTGACATATTAATGACTGGCTGGTTAGTAATGTAACCGCAGGCAGAGATGGGGTCAATGTTTGAGGGCGTCACAGCAGAGCCAGCCTCAAGTCATCACCAAGCCCAGCCACTCATGCAGCACCCAATAGCTGTGTCTCAGCCCGTGGGGCGTCGGCAGGTAGTCGATAGGTATGTTCACCGGCGGCTGTAAATAGCCCATCGGGGCAGGCATCACTTCGAAACCCGCTTGCTGAAAATTGCGCAAGCTGCGTTGCATGTGCCAGTCGTGGGTCACCAGCAAGATGCGGGTTTTAGCCAATGGTGACAAAACCTCGAAGGCCCGCAAAGCGTTTTCCCGCGTGTCGCGTGAATCTGAGTCCAGCCACTGGATCTGCAAACCGAAATCCCGCTGCGTGGCGAGGGCTGCAACCTCGGCCTCGCTGTGCAATTGCGTGTCTGAGGCCGCCCAGCCTTTGCCGCCCGCGTACAAGATGGGCAATGGCGTGCGTTTGGCCAGTTGAACGGCGTAAACAAGCCGTTTGTAAGCTGTGTCGGTCAATGCCTCGCTGCCGTACTCGGGCGCAAATTGATCCACGCCGCCGCCCAGCACCACAATGGCTTGCGCTTTGTGGGCATCCTCCGCACTGAGCGGCGCGTATGTGGTCAACAGCAGGCGGTTCAAACCGTAGGCCGTGGCGTCGCAGGCGAGCAGCCACATCGCCAGGCTGCTGACCAACACCACCGCCCGTGCTGAGCGCTGAAAACGAGGCGCCAGAATGCAAGCCAGACATATCAAAATCAACAGACCGCCGGGGGGCAGCAGCAACGCGGTCAGCACAGGTTTGAGTGAGCCAAGGGACAACATGACCGCAAGTGTCCCATAGCCGGCAACACGGTCGGCAGTGGGGATTCATCACACCGTCGCCTGCATTTACCTCTGTATCGCTAAGATGCTTGCATGAAAATATCAAACATCACATTGGGCGGCGGCTGTTTCTGGTGCACCGAAGCGGTTTTTCAGCGCGTGCGCGGCGTCATCAGCGTCGAGTCTGGGTATTGCAATGGTTTAAAGCCCGCGCGGCCCAGCTACGAGCAGGTATGCCGTGGCGACACCGGCTTCAACGAAGTGGTTCAGATCAGCTATGACAGTGACACCATTTCTTTGCGCCAACTGCTGGAGATATTTTTTGATATCCATGACCCGACCAGCCTGAACCGCCAAGGCAACGACACGGGCACGCAATACCGCAGCGGCATTTATTACACCGACAAGGCCGATCAAGTCACCGCCACGCAGTTCATTGCCGAAGTCACCAGCAACGGCGACTATGAGCGCAATATCGTCACCGAGGTGCTGCCGCTGGCAGACTACTGGCCGGCCGAGGACTACCACCAAAATTACTTTGTAAACAACCCGGAGCAAGGCTATTGCACGTTTGTAGTAGCCCCCAAAGTGCGCAAACTCGGCCAGCATTACAGCGAATGGCTCAAGCCCTGAAGGGTATTTAAGGCGCCAAGCGCTCCATCAACCAGTTGCCTTGGTGTTTGCGGTATTGCAAGCGGTCGTGCAAACGTGCGCCGCCGCCTTGCCAGAACTCCCAACTCTCAGGCACCAGCCGGTAACCGCCCCAGTGCGGCGGGCGAGGAGGCTCTTGTTGAAATTTGTCCGCATAGTTTTTCAACTCATGCTGAAGCCATTCGCGCGACGCAATGGTCTGGCTTTGCGGGCTGGCCCACGCGCCAATGCGTGACGCCAGCGGACGTGAGTGAAAGTAAGCATCGCTGTCGGTTTCGCTGATTTTTTCCACGCGGCCTTCGATGCGCACCACACGTTCCAGCTCCACCCAATGAAATTGAAGCGCGGCAAACGGGTTGCCCGCCAGCTCGCGGCCTTTGCGGCTGTCGTAATTGGTGAACCAGACGATGCCTTGTTCGTCATAGCCTTTGATCAGCACTATGCGCGTGCTCGGTCGCAAGTCAGACGACACGGTGGCCAGCGTCATGGCGTTGGGCTCAGGAATTTCTGCTTTCAGCGCCTGGTTTAACCAGAGCGTGAATTGTTCTAAGGGGTATTTGGCTGCGCTGGATTCCAGCAGTTCAGCCTGTTGGTAGTTCTTGCGCATATCGGCAAGCGACGGTGTATTCATAAAGCCTTAGGAGAGATAAACAGGCTTTGATCTTATTCCTTGACCGCGCCGGTCATGCCGGAGACGTAATGCTCGACGAAAAACGAATACAGCACCGCCACCGGCAGCGAGCCCAGCAAAGCACCTGCCATGAGCGAGCCCCAGTGGTAGACATCGCCTTCGACCAACTCGGTGACCACGCCCACCGGCACGGTTTTGACCTCGGAAGACGAGATGAAGGTGAGGGCGTAAATGAACTCGTTCCAAGACAAGGTGAACGCGAAAATACCGGCGGATATCAAGCCCGGTACAGACAGCGGAAGAATGATTTTCCAAAGAATTTCAAACCGTGTGGCGCCGTCGATCAAGGCGCATTCTTCCAGCTCAAACGGAATAGAGCGGAAATAGCCCATGAGCAGCCAGGTGCAAAAC
>CANGCZ010000178.1 GCA_947452325.1 Comamonadaceae bacterium
GGTGACGGTCTGGGCATGGCGGCACGCGCAGGCATTCCTTTGGAAGACATGGAGTTCTGGCAATTCCACCCCACTGGCGTCGCCGGTGCCGGTGTGTTGCTGACAGAAGGTTGCCGTGGAGAAGGCGCGATTTTGCTCAACAGCCTGGGTGAGCGTTTCATGGAGCGTTATGCGCCTACCTTGAAAGACTTGGCACCGCGCGACTTTGTATCACGCTGTATGGACCAAGAGATCAAAGAAGGTCGCGGCTGCGGCCCGAACAAAGACTATGTGCACTTGAAGTTGGACCACTTGGGCGCAGACACCATCATGAAGCGCCTGCCCTCGGTGTACGAGATCGGCCACAACTTCGCCAACGTCGACATCACCAAAGAACCGATTCCTGTGGTGCCAACCATCCACTACCAGATGGGCGGCATTCCCACCAATATTCACGGCCAAGTGGTCACACAAACTTCAAGCGACCACAACGCGGTGGTCAATGGTTTGTATGCCGTCGGTGAATGCTCTTGCGTCAGCGTCCACGGCGCCAACCGCTTGGGCACCAACTCATTGCTGGACTTGTTGGTATTCGGCAAAGCGGCCGGCAACCACATTGTCGAGTTCCACCAGAAAAACAAATTACACAAACCCTTGCCAGCGGATGCGGCAGACCGCACCTTGGCGCGTTTGGCCAGACTGGACAACAGCACCAGCGGTGAATACGCCCAAGACGTGGCCAACGATTTGCGCGCCAGCATGCAAAAACACGCCGGTGTGTTCCGCACCCAAGCCAGTTTGGATGAAGGCGTGACACAAGTCGCGGCTTTGCGCGAGCGGGTCAACGCCATCGGTTTGAAAGACAAGAGCAAGATTTTCAACACCGCGCGCATTGAAGCGCTGGAAGTGGAAAACCTGATCGAATGCGCCCAAGCCACCATGGTGTCTGCCGCCGCCCGCCGCGAAAGTCGTGGCGCGCATACGGTGGATGATTACGCTGACACACCTGAACACCCCAACGGTCGCAATGACGAGCAATGGCTCAAGCACAGCCTGTGGCACAGCCACAGCAACAGCATGACTTACAAGCCCGTCAAACTGCAACCTTTGACCACCGAAAGCATCCCTCCTAAAGTGAGAACATTCTGATGAAACGCACTTTCAAGATTTACCGTTACGACCCGGAAAAAGACGCCAAGCCCTACATGCAAACCATCGAGGTTGAACTCGACGGCCACGAGCGCATGTTGCTGGACGCCTTGATGAAACTCAAAGCGCAAGACCCGACTTTGTCGTTCCGCCGTTCCTGCCGCGAAGGCGTGTGCGGCTCGGACGCGATGAACATCAATGGCAAAAACGGTTTGGCTTGTTTGACAAACATGCTCACACTGCCTGGCGTCATCACCTTGAAACCGCTGCCCGGCTTGCCTGTGATTCGCGACCTGATCGTCGATATGACGCAGTTCTTCAACCAGTACAACTCGATCAAACCGTACCTGGTCAACGACAGCCTGCCGCCTGAAAAAGAACGCTTGCAGTCGCCTGCCGAGCGTGAAGAACTCGACGGTTTGTACGAATGTATTTTGTGCGCCAGCTGCTCGACCAGTTGCCCGTCTTTCTGGTGGAACCCGGACAAATTTGTCGGCCCCGCAGGTTTGCTGCAGGCCTACCGGTTCATCGCCGACAGCCGCGACCACGCGACCAACGAGCGCTTGGATAACCTGGAAGACCCGTACCGCTTGTTCCGCTGCCACACCATCATGAATTGCGTCGATGTGTGCCCCAAGGGTTTGAACCCGACCAAGGCCATAGGCAAAATCAAAGAGCTGATGATCAGCCGCGCGGTGTGAATGGGCGATGAACAACTCGATGACCTGCTTGATGACGACATACTGTCGTCATCTGCCTTCAGCAAACTGCGCTGGCGTTGTCGCCGTGGTTTGCTGGAAAACGATTTGTTCATTGAGCGTTTTTTCAACCGGTATGCAGACGTGCTGACCGTCGGTCAAGCCCGTGGCATGTATCTGCTGATGGAACTCGCAGACAACGATTTGCTGGATGTGTTGCTGGGTCGACCCCACACACAAACAGTGACGCAGGATCCCCGGGTGCAATCTGTTTTGCACCTATTGAAAGTTTGAATTTTTTTTCATTGTTTGACACAGGAAACGACCATGAAACTCGCTGACTACAAGGCCACTCTTTCATTCTCCAATGGCCAACCCAGCGTTGAGATGCCGGTCTACAACGGCACCATCGGCCCGGACGTCATCGACATTCGCAAGCTGTACGGCCAGACCGGCATGTTCACTTATGACCCCGGCTTTTTGTCTACCGCCTCTTGCCAATCGGCCATCACTTTCATCGACGGCGACAAGGGCGAATTGCTCTACCGGGGCTACCCGATTGAGCAATTAGCGACCAACTGTGATTTTCTGGAAACCTGCCATTTGCTGTTGTACGGCGAGTTGCCGAACGCCAAAGGCAAGCACGACTTCACCAAAACCGTGACGCACCACACCATGGTGCACGAGCAAATGCAATTCTTCTTGCGCGGTTTTCGACGTGACGCCCACCCCATGGCCGTGCTCACCGGCTTGGTCGGCGCTTTGTCGGCCTTCTACCATGACAGCACCGACATCAACAACGCGGAACACCGCGAAATCGCCGCCATTCGCTTGATCGCCAAAATGCCAACCCTGGTGGCCATGGCCTACAAATACGGCGTCGGTCAACCCTTTATGTACCCGCAAAACAACTTGTCGTATGCAGGTAATTTTTTACGCATGATGTTCGGTAACCCGTGCGAGGAATATGTGGTCAACCCGGTGCTTGAGCGGGCCATGGACCGCATCTTCACGCTGCATGCTGACCACGAGCAAAACGCGTCGACCTCTACTGTGCGTTTGTGCGGTTCATCAGGTACCAACCCGTTCGCAGCCATTGCAGCTGGTGTGGCTTGCTTGTGGGGCCCGGCACACGGCGGCGCCAACGAAGCTTGTCTGAACATGCTCGAAGACATACAAGCCCATGGCGGCATCGCCAAAGTCGGCGAGTTCATGGAGCAGGTCAAAGACAAAAACTCCAATGTCAAGCTCATGGGTTTTGGTCACCGGGTCTACAAAAACTACGATCCGCGCGCCAAGTTGATGCAAGAGACCTGCAACGAAGTGTTGCAGGAACTGGGGCTGGAAAACGACCCGCTCTTTAAGCTGGCCAAGGCGCTGGAAAAAATCGCCCTCGAAGACGATTATTTTGTCTCGCGCAAGCTCTACCCGAATGTCGACTTTTACTCGGGCATCGTGCAACGCGCCATTGGTATTCCGGTCAATTTGTTCACTGGTATTTTTGCGCTGGCACGTACTGTCGGCTGGATCGCTCAATTGAATGAAATGATCAGCGACCCCGAATACAAAATCGGCCGTCCGCGCCAATTGTTCGCCGGTGCCGCCAAGCGCGACGTACCGCCCATGGACAAACGCTGAACTTTCTTCGTCACGCCATCCAAAAGCCCAGCCTGTTGCAGCCTTTGCAACAGGCGCTCAGTGCAGCAGTCTTGTAGTCAGCGTATCGGCAAACTGACCGGTGGAAGTGCTGAGCTCTTCCACACCTGAAGACACATTGGCAGGCGGTAAATCCCACTTCGCATGACTGGCTATGGTTTGTAAAACCACACCGATTTGCGCGGTCAACTCATCGGTCAAAGGAAGCTTGAGGAGCTTGCCCGGCAGGCTCAGTTCCAGCGCGTGGCTAACGGCCTGGCTTTGAATAACTGCCTTGCGCACCATCAGAGGCTGGTCTCCTAAGGGCAGGCGAGAGGCGGGTTCGAACTCGGTGAATGTGGCATTGTTCAACTGCACCTGTTGTTTGAATTCTGCAATCTCGGCGGCCAGCGGCGTCGGGTGCTGGCGCACCGCCTGGTCCAATTGCACATGCCTGACTAAGCCCA
>CANGCZ010000179.1 GCA_947452325.1 Comamonadaceae bacterium
ACTTCGCGCGTAGGCGTTCAAGCTCTCTAAATAACGCCGCTGGCCTTCGTTGAACAGTATGTCAAACGCCAGTGTGGATTTGCCTGAACCGCTGACGCCGGTGACCACGTTGAATTGACCGCGCGGAATATCCACGCTCAGGTTTTTCAAATTGTGCTCTTTGGCATTGATGATGCGTATGTTGTTGTTGAGCACCTGGCCGAGGTATTTGGCTGAGGGTTCGGCTATTTCAAGCGCTGGCTGTGATGCGACCGGGTTGACGTCTGAGAGGTCCGGCCTGTCAACAAGCGCGTCCTCACCCAAAACGGAAGAAACAAGCAACTGCCCCATAGCCTTCACATACTCACGCAAAGCCAAACCGGTATGCGATGTCGTGTGCTCACGCAATTGTTCAGGCGTGCCTTCGGCCACCAACAAACCACCACCTTCGCCGCCTTCGGGCCCGAGGTCAATCAACCAATCACTGGCGCGAATCACGTCCAGGTTGTGTTCGATGACGATCAGCGAATGTCCGGCATCCAGCAAGCGGCGCAAGGCGCGCATCAACTTGGCAATGTCATCGAAATGCAAGCCTGTGGTCGGCTCATCAAACAAAAACAACACGCCTTTGCGTGCCGCAGGTTGACGGCTCGACGACGCGGTCTTCGCGGCCTCGGCCAGAAAACCTGCGAGTTTTAAACGCTGGGCTTCGCCGCCGCTGAGCGTGGGTACAGGCTGACCCAAACGCACATATTCCAAACCCACATCGACAATCGGTTGCAAAGCGCGAATCACATCGCGGTCGTTGGCAAACAATTGCGCCGCTTCGCTCACGGTCAGATTCAACACATCAGCGACATTCAAAAACTGTGTCTGACCGGAGACAGGGTGTTTGCGTTCGATCTTGACCTCGAGTATTTCAGGGCGGTAACGCTGGCCGTCGCAATCCGGGCAGCGCAAATACACATCGCTCAAAAACTGCATTTCCACATGCTCGAAACCGGAGCCGCCGCAGGTCGGGCAGCGGCCATCGCCGCCGTTGAAACTGAATTTGGAAGCGGTGTAACTGCGTTGCCGCGACATCGCCGTGTTGGCAAAGATTTCACGCACCGCGTCCCAAGCGCCCACATAACTGACCGGGTTGGAGCGCGCGGTTTTGCCAATGGGCGACTGATCGACAAACACCACATCACTCAAATGGTCTGCCCCTAGCAAGCGGTCGTGCGCACCAGCGCCTTCTGTGCTTTTGCCGAAATGGCGCAGCAATGCAGGCGCCAGAATGTCTTGTATCAACGTGGATTTGCCCGAACCGCTGACCCCGGTCACTGTGACCCATCGCTGCAATGGAAATTCGATATTCAGATTTTGCAAATTGTGTTCGCGAGCGCCTTCCAATACCAAGCGTGGCGTAGCGTCTGTGACCATGCGCTTCAAACCCAATCCGACTTGTTTGCGCGCACCGAGGTAAGCACCGGTCAAGGTGTCTGCATGTTTCAAATCAGCCGGTGTGCCGTCAAACACCACCTGGCCGCCGCGCTCACCCGGGCCCGGGCCCATGTCCACGATACGGTCCGCTGCCAACATCACCGCCGGGTCGTGCTCAACCACCACCAAGGTATTGCCTGCATCCCGCAAGCGCAACATGGCTTGCGTGATGCGGTGCATGTCGCGCGGATGCAAACCGATGCTGGGTTCGTCCAGCACAAACAAGGTGTTGACCAGCGATGTGCCTAAAGCTGTGGTCAGGTTGATGCGTTGCACCTCGCCGCCACTGAGCGTGCGGCTTTGCCTGTCCAAACTCAAATAACCGATGCCGACATCGCACAAATATTTCAAACGCGTGCGGATTTCATCCAGCAACAAATGCAAAGCTTGCTGTTCGGCTTGTGCATGCGCGGTCAGAGATGCATCCGACGCCATGTGGTCAAAGAACAAACGCAAGCGGTCTATGGGCAACAACATCATGTCGTGCAAACACAAACCGGGTAATGTTTCTAATTGGCTGCGAGACCAGTTCACACCGCTGGGCAAAAAGCGTTTCGCTGCCGGCATGGCTGCGTCCGCACCAGCCAAACTGCCTATACGCCACAACAAACTTTCGGTTTGTAAGCGTGCGCCATTGCATTCGCCGCACAAGGTGTAAGAGCGGTATTTGGAGAGCAGCACGCGGATGTGCATTTTGTAAGACTTGGTTTCCAGGTATTCAAAGAAACGCTTCACGCCATACCACTGCTGGTTCCATTTACCGTTCCAATTCGGTGAACCGTGAATCACCCAGTGTTTCTGTTCGTCGGTGAGCTTGTACCAAGCGGTGTCGCGCGGAATGCCTGCGCTTTCCGCATGCCGCATCAAATCATCCTGGCACTCTTGCCACGCCGGGGTTTGCATGGGTTTGATGGCCCCCATGCGCAAAGTGAGTTTGTCATTTGGAATCACCAAGCCATAGTCCACACCAATGACCCGACCAAAGCCTTTACACACCGGGCACGCACCGGCCGGTGAATTGAATGAAAACATGGACGGCACGGGTTCGCTGTAACGCAAATCGCTGTCCGGGCAATGCAAGCCAGTGGAAAAGCGAAAGGCTTCGCCAATGCTGTTTGCGTCTGTATCAGCGGTCATGCGGTATGCGGTCATACGACCGTTGCCGCGTTGCAAAGCCAGTTCTATGGCTTCCATGGCGCGCACGTGTTCGACATTTTGCAAACGGAATCGATCGGCCACCACGTCTAATACCTGACGCTTGTCGTCCAGCAAGGCTGTGGCTTTAGTGGTTTTTTTGGCTGCAGTGGTTTTTTTCGCAGCCACCGTTTTCTTGCTTTTGACGGGTGTGTCATCAGCGGTATAGGTGACTTCGCGTTGGGTATGTATGCGTGTGAAACCGCTGGCACTCAACCAGGCTTGCAGCTCTTCGGCGCTGGTGTTGGCGGGCAACTCCACCGGGAATGTGATCACCCAGCGCGGGTCGGTGTCGCTCAATGCCATGAGCTTTTTGAAAATACTGTCGGCACTGTCGTGTTCCACCGCTTGCGCGGTTTGCTTGTCAAACAACTGACCGGCACGTGCAAACAACAGTTTCAAATGGTCGTTCAGCTCTGTCATGGTGCCGACGGTCGAGCGTGAACTGCGCACCGGGTTGGTCTGGTCGATCGCAATCGCTGGCGGCACACCTTCAACTTTGTCTACCGCCGGGCGGTCCATTCGGTCCAGAAACTGGCGCGCGTAAGCGCTGAAGGTTTCGACATACCGTCGCTGGCCTTCGGCATACAAAGTGTCAAACACCAGACTGGATTTACCGGAACCGCTGGGGCCGGTGAACACCGTCAACTCGTTGGTGCGGATGTCTATGTCTATGTTTTTGAGATTGTGCTGACGGGCACCCCGAATGCGAATAAAACCTTGGCTCATACCGCCATTATTCACCGAGGTAGGCGGCGCGTACTTTCGGGTCATGCAGCAGGGCTTTTGCCTCGCCTTGCATGCTGATTTCGCCGGATTCCATGACATAGGCGCGTTGCGCCATTTTCAAAGCCCGGCTGGCGTTTTGCTCGACCAGCAGCAAGGTCACGCCCAAACTTGCCACTTCGGTAATCACCTCGAATATTTTGTCCACCATGAGGGGCGACAAGCCCATGGACGGTTCGTCCAATAACAACAAACGCGGGCGACTGAGCAAAGCACGCCCCATGGCCAGCATTTGCTGCTCGCCACCGGACAAGGTCCCGGCCAGTTGCACACTGCGTTCTTTCAAGCGCGGAAACAAATGGAACACCCGTTCTATGTCGGTTTGAATGCCTGCTTTGTCACGGCGCAAATACGCACCCATTTGCAAATTTTCCAAAATGCTCATGCGGGTGAACACGCCGCGTCCCTCAGGCACCATGACCAAGCCTTGCTTGACCAAATCCCAGCTGCCTTGACCCCGGATGTCATGCCCCAAG
>CANGCZ010000180.1 GCA_947452325.1 Comamonadaceae bacterium
CAGCATCAAAAACTCTTTGACCGACACCGGCAGTTTGGCGGCGCGCAATGTGTAGAAGAAGTCGATCAGCATGGTTTGGCTTTAGCGGTTACGGCTTTGCATGAACACCAGTTTTTCAAACAAGGTGACATCTTGCTCGTTCTTCAGCAAAGCCCCCACCAACGGCGGCACAGCCACTTTGTCGTCCTGGGTTTGCAGCGCGGCCAATGGAATGTCTTCTGCCACCAAAAGTTTCAGCCAGTCCAGTAGCTCTGAGGTAGACGGCTTTTTCTTCAAACCGGGCAAACCGCGCACGTCGTAAAAGGTTTTGAGGGCCGCGGCGAGCAATTCTTTTTTCAGATTCGGGAAATGCACGTCAATGATTTGCCGCATGGTGTCGGCTTCGGGAAATTTGATGTAGTGGAAAAAACAGCGACGCAAAAACGCATCAGGCAATTCTTTTTCGTTGTTCGAGGTGATGAACACCAGCGGGCGTGTGGTGGCTTTAATGAGTTCGCGGGTTTCATAGCAGTAAAACTCCATGCGGTCGAGTTCGCGCAACAAGTCGTTGGGAAACTCGATGTCTGCTTTGTCTATCTCATCGATCAGCAATGCCACGGGCTCTTTAGCGGTGAATGCCTGCCACAACACGCCTTTGATGATGTAGTTTTCAATGTTTTTGACGCGCTCGCCGCCGTCAAGGTCGGCCATCTGGCTGTCGCGCAAACGGCTGACCGCGTCGTATTCGTACAGACCTTGCTGCGCTTTGGTGGTGGATTTGACGTGCCATTGGAGTAGCGGCATGTTCAAGGCAGCAGCCACCTCCTCGGCCAGCATGGTTTTGCCTGTGCCCGGTTCACCTTTGATCAACAACGGGCGTTTGAGCGTGATGGCTGCGTTGACCGCGAGCATCAAATCTTGCGTGGCGACGTAATTTTTGGAACCTTGGAACTTCATTTTTCAGCCTTTTCTGGTATTGACGTGGAGCTTACAAACCGCGTCTATATAATCTTGTGACTTTCAATGATTGTCTGTCCAAAATGAACAAGTTTTATACGTCTCTTCTCGTGTTGTTTGTCGCCTGTGCGACCTCATTAGTCAACGCCCAGGAAGCAGGCGACGCCAAAGCAGGCGAAACCAAAATTGCCATGTGCATCGGTTGCCACGGTATCAAAGGCTATCAGGCCAGTTTTCCCGAGGTTTACAAGGTCCCGAAAATCTCTGGTCAAACATCAGCCTACATCGTTTCCGCTTTGACCGCTTACCAAAAAGGCGACCGCAAACATCCCACCATGAGAAGCATTGCCGCTTCTCTGACACCCAAAGACATGGCTGACATCGCTGCGTACTACGAAGCACATGGCAAAGACAGTGCACCTGCTGTGCCTGACAAAGCCGCCGACGCCACAGGCAAAGTTGCTGAACTGGTCACCAAAGGCGCTTGCACCTCTTGCCACGGCGCCAACCTGAACAAACCCATGGTGCCTGGTTATCCCAAAATTGCCGGCCAGTACAAAGACTATGTATATGTCGCACTCAAGTCCTACAAATCAGAAAACCAAGCCACTTGGGGCCGCAACAACGGCGTCATGGGTGGTGTGGCCAAGCAATTCACATTGGAAGAGTTGAAAGAACTCGCCGCTTATGTGAGCCAGCAGCAAGGCGATTTGCAGACTGTGCCTCAGTCCAAATTCCGCTGATCACATTGCTGAGTTCAAACAAAAAGTCCACTGCGGTGGACTTTTTTCATGGTGGGGTCAAACTATCAATCGCGTGTGGCGCGGCGTTGCACCGCATCAATATAGGCTTGTCCGTCGGGTGGCCTGCCGCTGCGCTGGCTTTCCCACAACATGGTGCCCAAACATTCCATCACCTCGTGGTGTGCCTCATGCAAATCGGTTCGCTTGGCCGACAGCAATTCAACCGCTTGCCGAATGCCTAGAGGCTGATCAATGGAACATTGCTCGCTGATGGACAAATGCATGGACAAATGCAAGAACGGATTGCCTTGGCTGTCATCAAAGTGACTCGCTAATGCGGTTGTTTCATCAGCCAGCAGTGCGTGGTACTCGGGGTGAAGCGCAATCCATTCACCTGCCAGCGTCTCCAGCGGATCGACCAGCGTGCCCTGTGTCAGCTTGACATAGACTTGGCAGAAGAAACGTCGGACGTCTTGTTGTGAGGGACTGAACATGCCGTTATTGTTAACCAGAGAATTCCATGAACCAAGCTTTTATTTGTGATGCCATCCGTACTCCTTTTGGTCGCTACGGCGGCGCATTGTCCAGCGTTCGCGCTGACAATTTAGGTGCGATTCCTTTGCGTGCACTGATGGCGCGCAACCCCAACGTCGACTGGCAGGCTCTCACGGATGTGCTTTACGGCTGCGTGAATCAGGCCGGTGAGGACAACCGCAACGTCGCGCACATGGCCAGCTTGTTGGCAGGTTTGCCGCATCAGGTGCCTGGTGCCACCATCAACCGCTTGTGTGGCTCGGGCATGGACGCGTTGGGCACGGCCGCGCGTGCTATTCGCGCAGGTGAGGCTACTTTGATGATTGCAGGAGGTGTGGAGAGCATGAGCCGGGCGCCGTTTGTGATGCCCAAGGCTGAGTCTGCTTTTTCACGGACACCGGCGATTTACGACACCACCATCGGCTGGCGCTTCGTCAACCCGGTGATGAAAGCCATGTACGGCGTGGACGCCATGCCCGAGACCGCTGAGAACGTGGCCACCGATTACAAGATTGAGCGAGAAGCACAAGACCGCATGGCGCTGGCCAGCCAATTGAAAGCGGTGGCCGCACAGAAGTCCGGCGCATTGGCCGAAGAAATCACGCCGGTGACCATTCCGCAGAAAAAAGGCGAAGCCATCATTGTTGACAAAGACGAACACCCGCGCGAAACCAGCCTGGAAAAACTGGCCCAACTCAAAGGCGTGGTGCGGCCTGACGGCACGGTGACCGCAGGCAATGCCAGTGGCGTGAACGATGGCGCTTGCGCGATTTTGCTGGCCGATGAAGCCACTGCCAAAGTGCATGGACTGACACCGCGCGCTCGGGTGGTGGGCATGGCGACCGTGGGCGTGCCGCCGCGTGTCATGGGCATTGGGCCTGCGCCCGCCACGGAAAAAGTGCTGGCGCTGACTGGCTTGAAGCTCGCGCAAATGGATGTGATTGAACTCAATGAAGCCTTTGCCGCCCAAGGTATTGCTGTGTTGCGTATGTTGGGTTTGCAAGACGACGATCCGCGTGTCAACCCGAATGGCGGCGCGATTGCGTTGGGGCATCCGCTGGGAGCAAGTGGTGCTAGGTTGGTGACCACGGCCACCAACCAATTGCACCGCACAGGTGGTCGTTACGCCTTGTGCACCATGTGTATCGGTGTGGGGCAGGGGATTGCGGTGGTGATTGAGCGGGTGTAATTCAATCCGCCGAATAGAAAAAGGCCGCTGATGCGGCCTTTTATATGTGTGTCAATCGCAGTGCAAGTCCCACAACCGGGCTAAGTGAATCTCACTGCTCCACAAAAGCCCTTTCCACCACAAAATCGCCCGGCGTGCTGGTATTACCCTCTGCAAAGCCACGTTCTTCCAACATGTTTTTTAGCTCCTTGAGCATTTGCGGACTGCCGCACAGCATGACGCGGTCTTCTTTGGGGTTGAAAGCGGGCAGTCCCAAGTCGGCAAACAATTTGCCGGAGTTGATCAAATC
Source organism: Comamonadaceae bacterium (assembly GCA_947452325.1). Taxonomy (GTDB): domain Bacteria; phylum Pseudomonadota; class Gammaproteobacteria; order Burkholderiales; family Burkholderiaceae_C; genus Limnohabitans. The sequence goes on from CANGCZ010000180.1 coordinate 3,692, forward strand.
GGTCATGCGGCCCTGGTTTTTAAATGGCTCTCGGGTGACGGTGGGGTAATACAAAAACTGCTTGCTGACCATTTCACCGAGCAATTCATGCTTAGGCAGTTCTTGTGTGAAGTAATCGTGGTAGGCCAGTTCTTTTACCTCACGCACACCATGCACGATGATGACTTTTTCGAAACGCTCGTAAGTGTCAGGGTCGCGCACGATGCTGAGGTAG
>CANGCZ010000181.1 GCA_947452325.1 Comamonadaceae bacterium
AGCGGCGGTATTGTGCAAATGATTGCCCACGGCTTTGTTTCTGCTGCCATGTTCTTGTGCATAGGCGTGTTGTACGACCGCGTGCATTCACGCGAAATTGCCAGTTACGGCGGCGTGGTCAACACCATGCCAAAGTTCGCCGCCTTCGCCTTGTTGTTCGCCATGGCCAATTGCGGCTTGCCGGGAACTGCAGGTTTTGTCGGCGAATGGATGGTCATACTGGCTGCAGTGAAGTTCAATTTCTGGCTCGGTATGCTGGCCGCTTCGGCGCTGGTCTTCGGTGCTGCTTACACCTTGTGGATGGTTAAACGGGTATACCTCGGACCGGTGCTCAATGACGATGTGAAGACGCTGTCAGACATCAATGCTCGCGAGTTTTTGATGTTGAGTCTGCTCGCTGCTGCGGTCTTATGGATGGGCATTTACCCCAAACCTTTCACCGATGTGATGAACGCCTCCGTCACTCAGTTGTTGCAGCACGTCGCCCTGAGTAAATTACCTTTATGAATCCCCAAGCCTTGAACTACCTAGGATGTCAACCATGATGAATAACGTCAACTGGATGACTGCTTACCCGGAAATCTTTTTGCTGGTCATGGCTTGTCTGATTACGCTGGTGGACTTGTGGGTCAAGTCTCCTAAGCGTGATCTCACTCATGGTTTGACCATGGGGACACTCGGTGTTCTGGCGGTGATTCAAGCAGTGTACGCAAGCACCGGTGAAACTGTTTATGGGTTCGGGCACATGGTGGTGTCAGACGCCATGGGCAATTGGTTGAAATGTTTTGCGACTCTCGCTGTCATGACCACCTTGGTGTACGGCAGGCCTTATGCCGCCGACAGAAAAATGCTGCACGGCGGAGAGTTATTCATTCTCAGTATGTTCTCGTTGCTGGGTATGTTTGTGATGATCTCCGGCAATAACTTTCTGGTGCTCTACCTTGGCCTTGAGCTGTTGACCTTGTCAAGTTATGCGCTGGTGGCATTGCGTCGCGACCACAGCAACGCCACCGAAGCCGCAATGAAATATTTCGTGCTTGGCGCATTGGCCAGCGGCTTTTTGCTGTACGGCTTGTCCATGATGTACGGTGCGACCGGCAGTTTGGATTTGACTGCTGTGTTCCAGGCCACCGCCAGCGGACACATCAAGCACCAGGTGTTGGTGCTTGGTGTGGTGTTTGTGGTTTGTGGCCTTGCTTTCAAACTCGGTGCCGCACCTTTTCATATGTGGGTGCCGGATGTCTACCAGGGCGCACCCACCGCGGTCACGCTGATGATTGCAGGCGCGCCCAAGCTCGCTGCCTTTGCTTTGATGATGCGCCTGCTGGTTGACGGCATGCTGCCCATGGCTATTGATTGGCAGCAGATGCTGCTGGTGCTGGCCGTCTTGTCATTGTTGATTGGTAACTTGTCCGCGATTGCCCAGACCAACCTCAAACGCATGCTGGCTTTTTCTACGATTGCGCAAATGGGTTTTGTGTTGATCGGCATGTTGGCCGGTGTGAATAATGGCAATACCTTGTCGGCTGCCAATGCCTACAGTTCAGCCATGTTCTACATGATCAGTTATGTACTGACCACCTTAGGTGTGTTCGGTGTCATTTTGTTGCTGGCACGAGAAGGTTTTGAGAGCGAAGAAATTTCTGACCTGGCCGGTTTGAACCAGCGCAGTCCTTTGTTTGCCGGTGTCATGGCGGTTTGTTTGTTTTCTCTGGCGGGTGTGCCGCCACTGGTCGGCTTTTTTGCCAAGCTGTCAGTGCTGCAGGCGCTGATTGCTTCCGAACAAATCAGTTCTCTTTGCATGGCGGTGTTTGCCGTCATGATGTCGCTGGTCGGTGCTTTCTACTATTTGCGCATCATCAAAGTCATGTACTTTGACCCGCCGCTGACTGCCAGTACGGTATCAGCCGATAACCATGTCAAGGTCGTGCTGGCCATCAACGGCGGACTGGTGCTGGTATTGGGTTTGCTCCCAGGCGGATTGATGTCCTTGTGCGCCGTAGCGGTGGTTCAGGCACTCGGCACCTAAAGTTAACGGCTTTGACATAATGCGCTTATGAAAGTGCTTAATCTTCAATGCCAACATCAACATGTGTTTGAAGGCTGGTTTGCCTCTGAAGACGATTACCAGTCACAGCGCAGCCGTGACTTGGTGGAATGTCCGGTCTGCGGCGACATCACTGTTCACAAAATGTTGAGTGCCCCCCGATTGAATTTATTGACATCCCGTTTGGATGCAGCGCCGTCTCAAGCGTCAGAGGATAAGCCTGAGATGTCTGCGGTTGCCACGCCTGAAGCCGGTGTGCCTGCAAGTCTGGAGTCTCAAGCGGCTTGGTTACACATGGTTCAGCATGTGATTGCTAACACCGAAGATGTGGGACAGGATTTTGCGGAAGAAGCCCGCAAAATGCATTACGGCGAAACCGAGGAGCGTAATATTCGCGGCCAGGTTTCGCGTGAAGAAACCCTCTCCTTGCTTGAAGAGGGCATCCGTGTCATGCCTTTGCCCGTGCCTGCTGCGCTCAAGGGCTCTGTGCACTGACAGCGTTTATTTGTTTTTCAATTTTCCGCGCGGGGCAACAAAAGTGATCGGTGCACTCGGACGGTCTCCCGGTACGATGGGCTTGGCCGGGGAGGTGTCCTTTTTCGGTTTCTTGGACATTTTGTTGCTGCGTTGTTCGCCTTTGGCCATGACTTGCTCCTGATGAGGGTGGTACTGCGGTGGCGCAAAGCAGCGTGTTGCCTACTTCACTTCGATGACAAATTCCGAGCGCTGGCGGCGCACTTTCACGAGATTCTCTAGCCAGTCTTCGCCGTTTAAGCGGTAGCCCAAAGGCATGATAGCCACGCTGCGCAAACCTTTGGCAGATAAATGCAAAATTTCATCTACCGCCTCGGGTTTGAATCCTTCCATGGGCGTGCTGTCGACTTCTTCGGCTGCGGCTGCGATTAATGCAAAACCCATAGCGATGTATGCCTGACGTGCGGCGTGCTCAAAGTTGATTTGCGGATCGCGCACCGTGTAGTTTTTCAAAAGCATGTTGCGGTAGTTTTCCCAGCCCTCATTGGTGCCGCCGCGCATGGACACGTTCAAATCAAACATGTGGTTGATCCGCTCTGGCGTGTAGTTGTCCCATGCTGCGAACACCAGCAAATGCGAGCCGTCGGTGATTTGAGATTGGTCATTGGCCACAGCACGTATTTGTTTGCGAACTTCTGCGTTGCTGATGACAAACAATTCGAAGGGTTGCAAACCGCTGGATGTAGGTGCCAGTCTGGTAGCTTCAACAATTCGGTCAAGCTTTTCTTGTGGAATCGTTTTCGACGGGTCCATTTTTTTGGTGGCGTAACGCCATTGCAATTGTTTTAATAGTTGATACATCTTTTAACCTAGGTTATTTGCCCCAACTGTCTTTCAAGCCGACAGCACGGTTGAACACCAACCGCCCTGTATTGTGGTCTATGCGGTCCGCAACAAAATAACCGAGGCGTTCAAATTGAAATTTATCGTCAGCTTTGGCTTGTGCCAATGAAGGCTCGACATAAGCGGTGATGGTTGTCAGGCTGTGCGGATTGAGCACGGTAAGGAAATCGCGCCCGCCGGCATCCGGGTGTGCTTCGCTGAACAGACGGTCATACAAACGCACCTCGGCTTGCAAGCCGTCTGCCAAGCCTACCCAGGTGATCACGCCTTTGGCTTTCACGCTGTCAGCGCCGGCAGTGCCGCTTTTGGTGTCGGGAAATACGGTGGCGTGTACTTCGCTCACTAAGCCATTGGCATCTTTGAAACAGCCTGTGCATTGAATGATGTAGCCACCTTTGAGGCGAATGACAGACCCGGGTGTGACACTGCCATCGG
>CANGCZ010000182.1 GCA_947452325.1 Comamonadaceae bacterium
CGATACTGGCATTGAAATTCAGTACGTGGCCGTCACCACCGACGATGTCACCAAGCGCGCAGTGACTGCACCCAACTCTTTTGACCTGATCGACACAGAATATTTCTCTCTGAAGAAAATCGTGCCAACCGGCAACCTGTTGGGCATTGACACCAAGCGGATCAAAAACGCAGACAAGATCACCTCACTGTTCACCAAAGGTGAAGTGGCTGGTAAAAAAGTCGGCGACCAAGGCACTGCACCCAAGAAAGTCATGTACCTGGACAAGCCGGACAGCAAGACTTTTTCTGCCACGCCTACCCAATACATGACCTTGATCCCAACGGTGTACAACGCCGACACACTGGGTATCCGTCCTGACCTGATCAAGCGCCCTATCAACTCATGGGCCGAGTTGCTCAACCCCGAGTTCAAAGGCAAAGCCGCTATTTTGAATATCCCCTCTATCGGCATCATGGATGCGGCCATGGTGGTGGAAGCCAAAGGCATTTACAAGTACCCCGACAAGGGCAACATGACCAAGGCCGAAATTGACCTGACCATCAAGACCTTGATAGAAGCCAAAAAAGCCGGTCAATTCCGCGCGCTGTGGAAAGACTTCAACGAGTCCGTCAACCTGATGGCTTCCGGTGAAGTGGTCATTCAATCCATGTGGTCGCCCGCGGTCACCGCAGTCCGTACCAAAGGCATTGCTTGCACATTCCAGCCTTTGAAAGAGGGATACCGCGCATGGGCGGCAGGTTTTGGTGTGCCCAAGTCTGTCACCGGTAAAAAAGCCGACGGCGTGTATGAGTTCATCAACTGGTTCCTCGATGGCTGGGCTGGTGCCTACCTGAACCGTCAAGGTTATTACAGCGCTGTGTTGGAGACCGCCAAAGCCAAAATGGAAGCTTACGAGTGGGCTTACTGGATGGAAGGCAAAGCGGCCACGCAAGACATCAAGTCCCCGAATGGCGATTTGCTGGCCAAGGCCGGCAGCGTGCGCGATGGCGGCAGCTACGAAACCCGCATGGGCGGCATCGCTTGCTGGAACGCTGTGATGGATGAGAACGAGTACATGGTCAAGAAATGGAACGAGTTCGTCGCTGCTTGATGAAACGCTTTTGATTCATGACCACACAGCAGACCACCGGAAACAAGGCCACACCGCTGCATATCTCAGCGGGGTGGCAGGCCACGCCTTACTCTCTGGTGTTTCTGCTGTTCTTTTTGATTCCCCTGGGGCTGATCGTGATGGTCAGCTTCTGGGAATTCAATGAATATGAAATGATTCCTGCGTTCACCTGGCACAGTTACTTCAGCATTTTTGAAGGCTGCTCCAGCTTGAATGAATACGGTGATGTGTGCGTCACCCTCAAAACCTATTGGTCGACCATCAGCATCAGTCTGATGGTATGGGCTATCACATTGGTATTGGGTTTTACGGTTGCTTATTTTCTGGCTTTTTGTGTGCGTTCGTCTTCCATGCAAACCATGTTGTTTGTGTTGTGCACCGTTCCGTTTTGGACGTCTAACGTCATACGCATGATTTCATGGATACCTTTGCTGGGTCGCAACGGTTTGGTGAATCAAACCTTGGTAGGTATGGGGCTGGTGCAGCAACCGGTAGAGTGGTTGCTGTTCTCCGAATTTTCCGTGGTGTTGGCCTTTGTGCATTTGTACACCATGTTCATGATCGTGCCCATTTTCAATTCGATGATGCGCATAGACCGCAGTTTGATTGAGGCATCCACCGACGCAGGTGCCAGTGCCTGGCAAACCTTGTGGAACGTCATCATTCCGCTGTCGCGCACCGGCATCATCATTGGCAGTATTTTTGTCATCACCATCGTCATGGGTGACTTTGTCACCATCGGCGTCATGGGCGGTCAGCAGATCGCTTCGGTGGGCAAAATCATTCAGGTGCAAACCTCGTTCCTGCAATTTCCGCTGGCCGCCGCCAATGCCGTCATTTTGTTATTGGTGGTGCTGATGATTATTTGGGGTCTGACCCGGTTGGTCGATATCCGCAAAGAGCTTTGAACATGGCCCACAATTACGAACCCAAACGTCCTGCCGGTTACGCCGGTTTGCTGGCTGTGTTTGTTCTGTTTGTGATTTTTCTGTATGGCCCCATGGCCACGATTTTCATTCTCAGTTTCCAAGGCCCGGAAGGCGGTTTGACTTTTCCCTTGCAAGGCTTGTCACTCCATTGGTTTTATAAACTCGCCGAAGGCCTGGGTGTGGTTGACATCGGTGCGGCCTTGAAGCGTTCGCTGTTGCTCGGTTTGGTGGTCATGTCATTGACCATGTTCATGTCAGTGTTGGCTGGCCTGGCGTTTCGCAAAAAACTGCGTGGCGGCAATGCGCTTTTTTATGTCACTGTGGCCAGTTTGATCATGCCGTCCATCATCGTTTCACTGGGCATAGGTTTGCAGTTCAGGCTGCTTGACAGTGGTTTGAAATCGCTGTTTGAGTCTTTCGGTATGACGGATATGCTGGAAACATTCGGCACATCGCTGGGTTTGTACACCTCGGCCATGGGTGCACATCTGACCTGGACTTTGCCATTTGGTTTGCTCATCATGTTCGCGGTGTTCAACCGTTTCAATCCAGCCTACGAAGAAGCCGCGCAAGACCTGGGTGCCACGCCTTGGCAAACTTTCAAACACGTGGTGTTTCCTTTGATAGCGCCGTCAGTCGTTGGTGTGGGCATGTTCGGTTTCACGCTCAGTTGGGACGAAATCGCACGCACTTCTCAAGCCATAGGTGACGTCAACACTTTGCCGTTGGAGTTGCAAGGCCTGACCACCACGGTGACCAATCCAGCCATTTACGCTTTGGGTAGCATCACCACGCTGGTGTCATTCATCGTCATCGGTGTGACCATGTTGGCGGTCAAGTTGCTCAGCCGGGGCAGAAAAAAATGAGTCTGCTGTCTGGTACGGCTGAGGCAGGCCCGGCCATGTGGAGCGATCAGGCCATTTACCGCCGGATTGTCGATTCTGTGTTGGACCATCGCTTGTCGCCTGGCACCCGTCTCACCGAAGACAAGCTGTGCAGCATTTTCGGTGTGTCACGCACACGCATCAAACCTATTCTGGTCCGTTTGGCGAATGAAAAAATCATCACGCTCACGCACAACCGGGGCGCGTCTGTGGCCAAACCCACTCAAAAAGAATCCATCGAAGTATTTGAAACCCGTCGTTTGATTGAACCGGTGTTGCTCAAGCGCTTCATGGCGCGCGCACAAACCGCTGATATCGCGCATTTGTCCAACATCATTGCCCAGGACCGCCAGGCCCAAGAGCAAGGCGATATGCACAAAGCCATAGGCTTGACCGGCGAATTCCATTTGTACATCGCAGACCACGCCGGGCACGACACGCTCAGCCGTTTGATGCACGAGTTGGTGCCGCGCACTTGTTTGATATTGATGGCCTGGGGATCGCAAGACAAGGTGTTGCGCCGCGAGCATGCCGCTTGCGGTTGTCAAGAGCACCGCCAATTGCTGGACGCCATCCGCTTGCGCGACACAGCTGTTGCTGAAAAACTCATGGACAGCCATTTGCTGACTGTTGAAAACCAACTCAATTTTGAACAAGTCGTGGCTCCAGCCCTTGAGCTTGAGCAGTTGCTGCTCGACTGAATATGCGTCGCCTGCTGGTCATCAATCCCAATACCGGTCAGGCCACGACGCAGCGCTTGCAAACTTGCTTAAGCGGTTTATTGCCTGCCGATGTGCAACTTGATTGCATCACTGCGCGCTTTGGTGCTCCCTATATTGCTTGCGAAGCCAGCCACGCGGTGGCCTCCCATGCCTTGATTGATGCATGGGCGCAGTATGTGCAAGACACGGGCACTCAGCCTGACGGTA
>CANGCZ010000183.1 GCA_947452325.1 Comamonadaceae bacterium
GTACCTTGGCGTCGCGGCTGATGCGCTCAATCAAGCCCTTGCCGCCGCGTGGAATGATGACATCCACGTAGTCAGGCATGGCGATCAACTGACCCACCGCTTCGCGGTCAGTGGTGGGCACGAGTTGCACCGCATCGCTCGGCAGACCGGCGTTGTGCAAAGCCTGCTGCACGCGTTGCGCCAGCGCCGTGTTGGACGCCAAAGCTTCAGAGCCGCCACGCAAAATACACGCGTTGCCGCTCTTGATGGCCAGCGACGCAGCTTCTATGGTGACGTTGGGTCGGCTTTCAAAAATCATGCCGAACACGCCGATAGGCACGCGCATTTGCCCCACACGTATGCCGCTGGGTTGCTGCGTCATGCCGCTGATGCTGCCGATGATGTCGGGCATGACCGCCAGTTGCTCGCACCCTACAGCGCAGGTTTCCAAAATGGACGGTGTGAGTTTGAGCCGGTCCAGCATGGGGCCGTCCAAACCGTTGGCCTTGGCCTTTTGCAAATCCTCTTGGTTGGCGGCCACCAAAGCAACGGTGTCGGCGCGAAGCAAGCGGGCAAGTTCACGCAAAGCTGTGCTTTTGTGTAATGCGCTGGCTTTGGCCATGGAGGCGCTGGCGGCCTTGGCTTGTTGCCCCAAGGCCAACATCAGTTCAGGAATGGAATGAGCGTTCATATGTGAATTTTCGCAGAGAAGTCGTTGGCATATGAAATAGCGTCAGAGCTTATTCAACTTCAGCAATCAAACGGCTCAGCGCGGGCTGCAAGCCTTGCTGAACATCAATGCCAGGCGCAGCAATGCCTGCCAGTTGTCTGTGGGCCAGGCGGGCAACTTCATGCCTTTGACAATGCCGTCAACCTGGTGTGCGCTTTGCAGCAAACGATTTGTGACAGCCGGGGTGAGTTGCGGCAATACACGCTCGAACAGTCGTTCTTTGTGGCCCCAGACGCGTTGCTCGCGCAATACCTGAGGCAGGGGTCGGCCAGCGGACACGGCGTCCTTGACACGCTTCAAACTGCGGATATCTTCGGCCAAGGTGTAATGCACCAGCACCTCGGCCACACCCTCGGCCTGCAAGCCATCCATCATGCGCTGCACCCGCAAGTGTTGTCCGGCCAACACCGCTTCGCCCAACTTGAACACGTCGTACCTGGCCACATTCAACACCGCACGCTCTATTTGTTCAAAACTCAATTCACCCGGTTCGTACAGCAGGCCCAGTTTTTGAATTTCCTGGTGTGCGGCCAACAAATTGCCTTCCACCCTGTCGGCAAAAAACTGCAAGCTGCGTTGGCCTTCCTCGCCTTCTCGCACACGTTGTTGTTGCTGATCCAGTCGTTGCGCGATCCAGGCTGGCAAAGCAGCACGCTCGACGGGATCCAGTTGTAGTGTTGCGCCATTAGCCTCCAGTGCCGAATACCAGCCGCTGGATTTGGCGGTTTTATCCAGCCTTGGCAACAAGACCAACAACAACACGGCGTCATTGCTTGCGGTGCTTTCGGCCAATTGCTGCAGAGCGACGCTGCCTTCTTTGCCGGGCTTGCCGGAAGGGATGCGCAGGTCAAGGATCAACTTGTCGGCAAACAGACTCATGGAGGCGCCGGCAGCATGTACCTCGCCCCAGTTGAAATGCGCCCCGGCCACGGTGAACACATGGCGCTCGGTATAGCCCCGGGACCGGGCAGTTTGGCGGATCAGATCGGCAGCCTCTTGCTGCAGCAAAGGCTCGTCACCGTGCAAGGTATACAGACTGCGCAAGTCCTTGTTCAGGTGTTCCTGTAAGCGGGCGGGCGCGATTTGCATGGCAACGGGTCAGAGCTGACGCACAGCTGCCAGGCGGCGTATGAGTTGTTGCACCAGGTCAGATCGCATGTCACGGTAGAGCAATTGTTCCTCGGACTCCTTGGACAAGGCGGCGGTTTCATTGAAACTGATTTCACGCTCCTGCACCAGTTCGGTATCCGGTATCAGCTCAAACCCATCACGGGTGCGCAACTTGAAACGCACCCGGTAACGCAAGACATATTCGCGCACCGTACCGGTGGAGGATTTACTGAGAATCACTTTTTCCTGGGCTTCTTGAATCAACTCCAGAATCACCTGGGCGCGTTCAATCTCGCGGGTGTTGGTGATGACTTCAAGGTTGTTGATGGTCTTGAGGTTGCGCTTGAGCAATTGACCGAATACCGAAGCCTCGGCAATGTTTGTGTACAAAGTGCTGAACGCCAGTTCGGGCGCTTTGCGCAATTCAAAACCACAGGCTGTCAACAAAGCGGCGGCGGTGATGGCGCTGCCCGCTCGCCAGGTTTGACGCAAGAGCCTTCGGCGAGACAAGGCATAGACCGCGTTTGAATATGGCATCAGATCACCAGGTTAACCAATCGGCCGGGAACGATGATGATTTTTTTCACCGCTGCGCCTTGGGCTTGTTTTTGGAATGCGTCACTGGAAAGCGCCACTTGCTCAATAGCCGCTTTATCGGCATTGGCGCTGACCACCAGCGAGCCGCGCAGCTTGCCGTTGACTTGCAGCATGAGTTCAATCTCGTCGCGCACCAGGGCGGTTTCATCCACGCCCGCCCAGGCCACGTCCAACAAATCGCCGCAGCAAGCGGCATAACCTAAATCGCCCCATAAGTGATAACTGATGTGCGGACACACCGGGTAGAGCACACGCAACAAAATTGACAGGCACTCAGACAAAGCAGCGCAATCTTCGGCACTGTCACTCAAGGCCGCGTCTTCCAGCGTGTTGAGCATTTTCATGACCGCCGACACGACGGTGTTGTATTGCATACGCTCGTAGTCGTAATTCGCTTGCTTGAGTACGTTGTGAATGTCGAGTCGCAGCGCTTTGGCGGCCTTGCTGAAATCCACCGGCTTGCTGCGGTCCACCGCCATGCCTTTGGTCACCGACGCGCGGTGCTTGTGCGCAAAATTCCAAACCCGGCGCAAAAACCGGTAACTGCCCTCCACCGCCGAGTCGTTCCACTCCAACGTCGCCTCGGGCGGCGCGGTGAACATGGTGTACAGGCGTGCCGTGTCTGCGCCGTAACGCTCAATCAGGTCTTGCGGATCCACGCCATTGTTCTTGCTCTTGCTCATGGTGCCCACGCCTTCATAGACGATGGGTGTACCGGCGGGCAAATGACCTTTGGCTTCTTTCAGCACCGCGCCAATGACTTTGCCGCTCGCGTCATGCTGGTCTTGCACCTCGTGCGGCCAGAAATACTCGATGCCGCCTTTCTCGCCTTTGCGCGAGTAAATGTGGTTGAGCACCATGCCTTGGGTCAACAACTTGGTGAACGGTTCGTCCACCTTCACCAAGCCCAGGTCACGCATCACCTTGGTCCAAAAACGCGCATACAGCAAATGCAAAATCGCGTGCTCAATACCGCCTATGTACTGGTCCATGCCGCTGCCACCCACAGACACGCCTTCTTGACGCATCCAGTAATCGGTGCCTTCAGCCACCATCTTGTCGGTGTTGGTCGGGTCGCAGTAGCGCATGTAATACCAACTCGAATCGACAAACGTGTCCATGGTGTCGGTTTCGCGCCGCGCCGGTTTGCCGCAGGTCGGACAGACCACGCCTTTGTGAAATCCCTCGTGCTTGTGCAAGGGGTTGCCGGATCCATCAGGAATACAGTCCTGCGGTAACACCACCGGCAGGTCTTTTTCGGGCACGGGGACAGCGCCGTGCTCGTCGCAATGGATGATGGGAATCGGTGTGCCCCAGTAACGCTGGCGGCTGACACCCCAGTCGCGCAAACGCCAGGTGATTTTTTTCTCGCCCAGGTTTTTCGCTGCGAGTAACTCAGCCACTTTGCTGACCGCTTGCTTGAAACGTAAA
>CANGCZ010000184.1 GCA_947452325.1 Comamonadaceae bacterium
ATTTGCCGCACGGTGGCGCGCCGGGCCGAGCGCGCCGTGGTGGCCTTGGGCGCAGAAGAGGCATTGAACCCGACGCCGCGTCAATACCTGAACCGCTTAAGCGATTTGATGTTTGTGCTGGCGCGCGTGCTCAACCGCATGCACGGCGGCGACGATGTGTATTGGAAAAGTGAACGCATGAAAGCGGCTGACGCATGAAGGTTGACACCTTGTTGCGTATAGCGTGCGTTGCAGTGACAAGCATGTACTTGAAACCGCGTAGCGTGTGTTTGTCCATGGCGCTTGTGTTGGCTTTGTGTGGCGTGTCCCTCCATGCGTTTGCAGGGGAGCGTTGGCTGATCGCTATGGCGAACCCTGCAGCCGTGGCCTGCAAAGAGGCGGGCGGGCAGATGAGCAAAATTTACACGGACAAAGGCGAACAAGGCATGTGCACTTTGCCATCAGGTGTGGTGTGTGAGGAGTGGGCGTTTTTCAAAGGTGTTTGCGGGCAGGACAAGTCTTTGCAAACACAGCCCGCCGTAGAGACGGACAAGCCCGCTTTGCGACCTGCTGAGAAGAATTAATTGGGGTCAGGTTCCAATTATTGTTTTTCAGTTTTTGAGTAAGGTGTTCACGCCACGCCGGGACGGTCGCTGCTCACTGCCGCTGCGCGCCAATGTTCGCGACGGCCCGCCCGCCATGTCGTTTGTCAGCTCGCCGTTTATCTCTGACTGCATTTCTGCGGTTCGACATATCAAGAACTCATGAAAACCGAAGCAGCGCTAACTCCAAAAACATCACTGAGGCCGACAGAGGGGGCGTTTTTTTCGAGCGAAAGCGCAGAAAAAAACCGCACCGGATGGTTGGCCAAAGCGTGACTTCAATAGATCGCACGAAAGCGAACACATCCGGATGGTCGGCCAAGCATGCCTTGAGAAGCTTCAACCCCTAGGCGCCAACACCGACAAGGTCAACCTCGACACACAACTGGTGCGGCCCTGGTCATCCGTCATGTCAATTTGCCAGACCTGCGTGCTGCGCCCTCTGTGTACCGGCCGCGCAATGCCGTTGACCCAGCCCTGAGACACACCGCGAATATGGTTGGCATTGATGTCCAGGCCCACGATGCCGTGACCCACAGGCGTCGAGTAATCCGCGCCGCAAGAACCCAGGGTTTCAGCCAGCACCACACTCGCGCCGCCGTGGATCACGCCATAAGGCTGGCGCGTGCGCTCGTCCACCGGAATGCGCCCGCGAATGAAATCCGGGCCGATTTCCACAAACTCTATGCCCAGCCTGTCTGCGGCGGTGTGTATGTGGGTGGTGGTCAATATCTCGGTGCTGATGGGCTTGGTCCAAATCGCCATGACAATATGCTTTATTGAAAAACAAGCCCGCATCTTAGTTGCCCGCACCATCGCTTCTTCCGCCCACACTTGAAAACACCAGATCCATGACCGCCTCAGCTACCGCTTCGCCGCCGTTTGTCCCGCAAATCCGTTTGTTCCAGCAATGGCTGACCGCGCACCGCCAATTGCAGTTTGATGATTACCAGGCCATGTGGCGCTGGTCGGTGTCTGACATCGAGGCCTTCTGGCAATCCGCTTGGGACTATCTGGATTTGCAATCGCCGACACCGCATACCGCTGTGCTTGAGCGCAACACCATGCCGGGTGCTCGCTGGTTTGTCGGCGCGCAGGTCAATTACGCCCGGCAGGTGTTCAGGCATGTGGATGCCGCTCACGCGGCCGGCATGCCGGCCATCATCAGCAGCAACGAACGCGGTCAACGGCGTGAACTCAGCTGGCCCGAATTAAAACGCCAATCGGCGGCGCTGGCTTTGCATTTGCAGGCGCAGGGCGTGCAACCCGGCGACCGTGTTGTGGCCTATATGCCAAATATTCCCGAAACCATGGTGGCGTTTCTGGCGGTGGTCAGCATTGGCGGCATTTGGAGCGTGTGCGCGCCGGACATGGGCACCAACGCCGTCGTGGACAGGTTCAAGCAAGTCACGCCCAAGGTGTTGATCGCGGTGGACGGCGTGACATACAGCGGCAAAGACCTGGAGCGCCACACGGTGGTGAATGAATTGCGCGCCGCCTTGCCCACGGTTGAGCACGTGGTGATGTACCGCAATCTGGACAACCAGCCGCCTCTGGCAGACAGCGTCGACTGGGCGCAGATCATGCAGCGGGATGACGCGGCGGTGCATGCGTTCGAGCCCCTGTGGCTGGACTTCAGCCATCCCTTGTGGATTGTGTATTCCAGCGGCACCACCGGCCTGCCCAAGCCGCTGGTACACGGACACGGCGGCACCATGATCAACTTGGAGATACACAAAACCCTGCATTGCGACGTCGGTTGCAGCTACCAGCCCAACACCCGGGGCGAACGCTTTCTCTGGTATTCGTCTACCGGATGGATCATGTGGAATGTGCAAATCAGCGGCTTGATGAGCGGCACGACTTGCGTGATTTACGACGGCAACCCGGGTGGCTCCAAAGAGCATCCGGATTGGAGCGTGTTGTGGCGCTTTGCCGCCGCCGAGGGCGTCACATTTTTCGGCGCCGGTGCAGCTTTTTATGCCAGCTGCATGAAAGCCGATGTGCCTTTGAGTGAAATACAAGGCTTGCACACGGTACGCGCCTTGGGCACCACCGGTTCGCCCTTGAGCGCAGACGTACAGCAATGGGGCAGCGAGCAAATGCAACAGGTGTATGCCCGCGCGGGTGTGCAGCGGCCCGAGATTTGGTGGTGCAATATTTCCGGCGGCACCGACGCCGGCACCTATGTCGGCGGCCTGCGCGATTTGCCCATGGTGGCCGGTGAAATGCAATGTCGCTTTCTGGGCGTGAGTGTCGAGGCTTGGAACGAACAAGGCAAGCCCGTGATCGACGAAGTGGGGGAGTTGGTGGTGACGCAACCGCTGCCTTGCATGCCGCCGTTTTTCTGGGGCGACAAAGACCACCAGCGCTATTTAGGCAGTTATTTCGACACCTTCCCGGCAGGCCTTGGCAGAAAACCCGGTGGCGGCGACTTGCCCGCAGACGCGGGCTCGGTCTGGCGACACGGCGACTGGTTAAAGATCACGCCCGAAGGTCGCGCTGTCATTTACGGGCGCAGCGACGCCACCATCAACCGCTACGGTTTGCGCATGGGCACCAGCGAGTTGTACAGCGCCATCGAAGCCTTGCCCGAGGTCTTGGACAGCATGGTGGTGGATCTGGAGTATTTGGGCAAAGAAAGCTACATGCCGCTGTTTGTGGTGTTGCGCCCGGGCTTGACGCTGGACGACGCATTGCGTGCGCGTTTGAATGGTGCGATACGCACCGCGCTCAGCCCGCGTTTTGTGCCGAATGACATATTTCAGGTGGCAGAAATCCCGCGCACCTTGTCAGGCAAAAAACAAGAATTGCCGATCAAGAAACTGATGCTCGGTCAGCCGGTAGAAAAAGTCGTGAACCGGGATGCCATGGCGAACCCGGCGTGTTTGGATTGGTATATCGAGTTGGCCAAAAGGCATTTGGCAGCCGTGTGAGCCTCATCAATTGGGGTCAGGTTCCAATTAATCCATTAGAACCTGACCCCAATTACCCTCTTCAATAGAAGCGAGCGACGGGGTTTAACATCAAGGTTTCAGACATACACACAAAGCCACCCGGAGCATTCATGGCCAAAACCGCATTCCATTGGGACGACCCCTTGTTGCTGGACCAGCAACTCACCGAAGACGAGCGCATGGTGCGCGAAGCCGCGAATGCGTATTGCCAGGACAAACTGTTGCCGCGCGTGACCGAAGCTTTCAGGCATGAAAAAACAGACCTCGCGATATTTCGCGAAATGGGCGAACTGGGTTTG
>CANGCZ010000185.1 GCA_947452325.1 Comamonadaceae bacterium
GGACTTACCGGCGCCGCTGGGCGCGGCCACCACAAATAAATTGCCGGGATAGGTAGTCATCATTCGAGATTTTGTACTTGTTCACGCATTTGCTCGATCAGCACTTTCATGTCCAACGAAATGCGCGTGAGTTCGATGGCGCTGGATTTGGAGCCAAGCGTATTGGCTTCGCGATGCAGTTCTTGAATCAAAAAATCCAAGCGCTTGCCCACACCTTCCGGTTGTGATTTTTGTTTCAGCAGTCTGGCAATTTCATCCAAATGGGTTTTCAGCCGGGTGATTTCTTCGGCCACATCGGCGCGGATGGCAAAGCTGGCGGCTTCTGCCAGTGAGCGCTCGTGCACACTCTCAGGCAGCGCTTGTGCATCCGCCAACGCCATGGCTTCACGCCAACGCTCGAGGAATTTTTGTTTTTGCAAGGCCACGGCTTGCGGCACCAGCGGCAGCGCCTGGTCTGACAGCGTGTGCAATTGTTTGGCGCGGCTGAGCAAATCGTCAGCAAGTTTGAGTCCTTCACGGTGCCTGGCTTCACACAACTGTGCGATCACCGCTTTGGCCAGACCCATGACATCAGCGGTCATATCCCGTGTCGCGACCAGGTTGCTGTGCGAGGCCATGCGAATGACTTCGGACACAGACAACAAAGGCGCATCAGGCAGCCACATGCGTACCTGATTTTGTATGTTGAGCAGGTTTTTCAGCAAAGCGGTATCAGGCGCGGCCAATGTGGTTTCAACGGCAGAGTCCAGGTTGACTCGAACTTCTACTTTGCCGCGTTTGATGCTTTTGCCGACGAGTTCGCGCAGGGCCGGTTCGAGCTGGCGTAATTCTTCGGGCAGGCGAAAACTCAGATCAAGATAGCGGCTGTTGACCGAGCGGATTTCAAGACCCAGACGCAATCCGTGGGCGGCAGGCGTGTCAGCGCCGACGTGTGACTGTGCACTGGCATAGCCGGTCATGCTTTGCAGGGACATGGCGCTCTCATTTCCAAAACCCGCATTATCTCAGGCGTGCGCTTTGGCTGAACGACAATGGCGTCTTGTTTCAACCAGATTGATTTTGTTCATGACCTCTATTGCTTCCCGCCAGACCCGTGCCACCGACGCTTTGCGTGCGGTTCGCATCACCCGCAGCTTCACCATGCATGCCGAAGGATCTGTATTGATCGAATTCGGCAACACCAAAGTGTTATGTACTGCCTCGGTGGAAGAAAAAGTACCACCGCACAAGCGCGGCTCGGGCGAGGGCTGGGTCACTGCCGAATACGGCATGTTGCCGCGCGCCACCCACACCCGCAGCGACCGCGAAGCAGCCAAGGGCAAGCAAAGCGGACGCACTCAAGAAATTCAGCGTTTGATCGGACGCTCCATGCGTGCGGTGTTTGATTTGAAGAAATTGGGTGAGCGCAGCATTCAACTCGATTGCGATGTGCTGCAAGCCGATGGAGGTACGCGCACCGCAGCCATCACGGGTGCGTTTGTCGCTGCGCAAGATGCAGTCAATGGTTTGATTCAAAGCGGCAAACTCAGCGAATCGCCCATCATTGACCATGTGGCAGCCATCTCGGTTGGGTTACTGCATGGCGTGCCATTGCTCGATTTGGAATATGTGGAAGACTCTGTTTGCGACACCGACATGAACGTGGTGATGACTGGCGCAGGTGGTTTCGTGGAAGTGCAGGGCACGGCAGAGGGCGCTGCCTTCAGCCGCACAGAAATGGACCAGTTGCTGGCGCTGGCTGACAAAGGCATACGCGAATTGGTGGTTTTGCAAAAAGCTGCCCTGGCCAAGTGATGAAACAAATCGTTTTGGCGTCCAACAACAAAGGCAAACTGGCCGAGTTGCAAGCCATGTTCGCGCCTTTGGGTTTGCAATTGATCGCCCAAGCCGAATTGAATATCCCCGAAGCCGAAGAACCGTTTCATACCTTTGTGGAAAACGCTTTGGCCAAAGCACGACACGCCTCCCGCCTCAGCGGTTTGCCTGCACTGGCGGATGACGCGGGTTTGTGTGTCGATGCATTCAACGGCTTGCCCGGCGTACAAACCGCTTTTTATTGCACGCAATTCGGCTATGAAAAAAGCGATGACAACAACCGCCGCGCCTTACTTGAGCAAATGCAAAACACCAGCAACCGCCGTGCAGCACTGGTCAGCACGCTGGTGGCATTGCGTCACGCGGACGACCCCGAGCCTTTGATCGCCAGCGGGCGAGCCGTAGGCGAAATCACGCGCGAGTTGCGCGGTGACAAAGGTTTTGGTTTTGACCCGGTGATGTTCATCCCTGAGGCGAATATGACGTTTGCAGAGATGAGCGAAACAGAAAAAAACGCACGCAGCCACCGCGGACAGGCGGCGCGTTTGATGCGCGAACTGATGCAACAGCGCTGGTTGACATGAACCTGGATATCGCGCATTTGATGCGCCCGGGCACGTTGAACTTATCTTCACTGCCGCCGCTGTCGGTGTATGTGCATTTGCCTTGGTGTTTGAAAAAATGTCCGTACTGCGATTTCAATTCGCACGAGTGGCGTGTGCCTTCATCAAGTGCTGGCCTCATCCCATTGCAAAAGGCCGATGGCGGTTTGCCTGAAGAGGCTTACCTGGATGCACTTTGTGCAGATATGGAAAGCAGTTTGGCCTTGGTGTGGGGCAGACCGGTGCACAGTATTTTCATTGGCGGGGGCACACCAAGTTTGTTTTCCGCCAAAGGCATTGCGCGATTGATCAGCGATTTGCGCGCCCGTTTGCCGCTGGTACCCGATTGTGAAATCACGCTGGAAGCCAACCCGGGGACGTTCGAGAAAGACCGGTTTCACGCCTTCCGTCAAGCCGGTGTCACCCGTTTGTCGGTCGGCGTACAAAGCTTTAACGATAAGCAACTGAAAGCGCTAGGGCGGGTGCATGATGCCGCGCAGGCCTTGGCTGCGGTGCAAGAGGCCGCGCAGGCGTTTGACACGTTCAATATCGATTTGATGTATGCCTTGCCCGGGCAAAGCATGACGGATTTGCAAACTGACTTGGCCACTGCGCTGAGTTTGAAGCCGCCGCATTTGTCCATTTACCACCTGACGATTGAGCCCAACACTTTGTTTGCCAAACACACGCCCACCGGTTTGCCACAGGACGACTTGGCCTACGACATGTTGGATGTGATCACCGAGCAAACTACGCAGCAAGGTTTGCAGCGCTACGAGGTGTCTGCGTTCGCACAAGATGGGCACCGCTGTTGGCACAACACCAATTACTGGCAGTTCGGCGATTACTTGGGTCTGGGTGCAGGCGCGCACAGCAAACTCAGTTTCGCCCACCGGGTTTGCCGCATGGTCAGGCACCGCGAGCCGGGCTTGTACATGCAAAAGGCCATGGCGGGCGCGGCTGTGGCGCAAAGCAACGAGGTGGCCCGCAACGAATTGCCGTTTGAATTCATGCTGAACGCTTTGCGTTTGAAAGACGGTGTGCCTTTGAATGCTTTCAGTGAGCGCACTGGCATGCCGCTGTCAGCTATTGAAAAAAGCATGGAAGCGGCGAGAGACAAGGGCTTGCTGGCGGACGGTATGTCGCATATCCGGCCAACGGACAAAGGTTTTGATTTTCTGAGCGATTTGCAATCACTTTTTCTGCCTGATTCCGACCCCAGCTGAGCTGGTTAGAATAGCTGTGCTTGACCCGACACGAACAGGAAGCGTGGCAGAGTGGTCGATTGCACCGGTCTTGAAAACCGGCAACGGGAAACCGTTCGTGAGTTCGAATCTCACCGCTTCCGCCAAATACCTAAGAATGATGCGATGCAGGCATCAATCCTTATTTCAATCCATGAAGTTCTGTCAAATCCC
>CANGCZ010000186.1 GCA_947452325.1 Comamonadaceae bacterium
CTGTGGGTGGCACCGGCGGCCACGATCAAATGGTCAAACATCAGCGTGGTGCCATCCGACAAATGCACTTTTTTCTCTTTGGCATCCAAGTCCGTTACCTCGGACAACAGCGTGGTCAGATTGGCTTGGTGGCGAAATAAGCTGCGGGTTGGCGCGGCAATGGCAGGTGCGGCCAAACCGGCGGTGGCGACTTGGTACAGCAAAGGCTGGAACAAATGGTGATTGGTTTTGTCGATCAGCGTGATGTCAACCGGAGCTTTGGCCAGTGACTTGGCTGCTTCTAAGCCGCCGAAACCGCCGCCGATGATGACCACATGTGGCCGCATCGGTTTCATAAGCCGCTCAGTCGTTGGACATGCCGCGCAATTTGCGCTTTGACTTGCGCCGGTGCCGTGCCACCCAAGGTGTTGCGCGCGTTCAGCGAGCCTTGCAGGCTCAGCACTTCAAACACGTCTTGCCCGATGGCCGGGTGAAACGTTTGCAACTGCGCCAGCGTCAGCGCTGACAAATCCACGCCCAAGCCTTGCGCAGTTTTCACTGCATGCGCCACGGTTTCGTGGGCATCGCGAAATGGCAAGCCTTTTTTCACCAGATAGTCGGCCAGGTCGGTGGCGGTGGCGTAGCCCTTGCTGGCGGCTTCTTGCATACGTGGCTTGTTGACAGTGAGGCCACCTTCTTTCGCGCCGGTGTCTGTGTTGACTTGCCCGCCTATCATTTCTGCAAAGATGCGCAGCGTGTCCTTCAACGTGTCTACCGTGTCAAACAGTGGCTCTTTGTCTTCCTGGTTGTCTTTGTTGTACGCCAGCGGTTGCGCTTTCATCAAAGTGATCAAGCCCATCAAGTGACCGACCACGCGCCCGGTTTTGCCGCGTGCCAGTTCGGGTACATCCGGGTTTTTTTTCTGCGGCATGATGCTCGAGCCGGTAGTGAACCGGTCGGCGATTTGTATGAAGCCGAAGTTCTGGCTCATCCAAATGATGAGCTCTTCGCTCAAACGGCTGATGTGCAACATGCACAGCGTAGCGGCCGAGGTGAACTCGATGGCAAAGTCGCGGTCACTGACCGCGTCCAAACTGTTTTGACAGACTTGCGCCACGCCGTGTGCGTCCACCATGCCCAGCGTGCGCGCAACGAGTTCGCGGTCCAGCGCATACGTGGTGCCTGCCAGCGCCGCCGAGCCCAGCGGCAGGCGGTTGGTGCGTGTACGCACTTCGAGCAAACGTTCCTGGTCACGCGCAAACATTTCCACATAAGCCAGCAAATGGTGGCCGAAGCTGACCGGTTGCGCGACTTGCAAATGTGTGAAGCCGGGCAGGATGGTGTCGGTGTGCTGCGCGGCCACTTCCACCAGCGCGAGTTGCAAAGCTTTGAGCAATTCACTGATGGCGTCGATCTCGTCGCGCAACCACAGGCGTACATCGGTGGCCACTTGGTCGTTGCGGCTGCGCCCGGTGTGCAAGCGCTTGCCTGCATCACCCACCAGTTGCGTGAGCCGCGCTTCGATGTTCAGGTGCACGTCTTCGAGTTCTAACTTCCACTCGAACTGGCCGTTTTCAATGTCTTGCGTGATTTGCGCCATGCCGCGCTGAATATCGGCCAGGTCTTGCGCGCTGATGATGCCCTGCGCTTGCAGCATGTGGGCGTGCGCCAGACTGCCTTGTATGTCGGCGCGCCACAAACGCTGGTCAAAGAACACGCTGGCGGTGTAGCGCTGCACCAACTCGCTCATGGGCTCGGAGAACAAGGCGGACCAAGCCTGGGATTTGCGGTCTAGCGAATTGGAGGACGTCATGCAGGCATTTTAGGTGGCGGGGGGAAGGGGTTGGGTATGTTGGGGTCTGGCAACCAGTCTTTCCCCAAACCACTTACTAAAGCCCAAAATTCTTTGCCGTATTGCTCAATGTCGATATGCGGTGCTAAATCAGCCAGTCCGCGCAACATTGAAATCCCAATATCTTCGCTAGCTTTCAACTTATTCAGAAGGTAATCAGTACTTTCATCGTCAAACACTTGACCTTGGTAGGGTTCAAGCAGGGTACGCAACTCCAAGCTGCGCTTAATCACTTGGCAACGCAGTCGCGCTATCTGTAAATACTTTCAATAAGGCTTTATCTGCCGTGAACAAAGGAATTCTCAAATGCCGTGCCAAGGCAACATATTCACAGTCGTAGGCAGAGCAACCGCTGTCCTTGGCCAGTTGCAGCACTTGCAAGCTGGACACCTCATATTCATTGGTTGACAGTAAATCTTCGGCGCTCTTGAATATGTCAATGGCTTGTTCCAATGTCAGCATGTCTTTGCGCATATAGGTAGCCAGAATATTTCTAAATTCGCTTCGCCAAAGCCTTGGAGTAGCCCATTGCGCATCGCGCAGCAACAGTTTTTCTACAGATGCCGTGAAGGGTCCGGGCAAGTAAAGATAGGCCAACACGTTGACATCGACAACGATCATGAGCGCCCCGAATTTTTGAATTGGTCTATGTCTTCGGGCATGAACTGCCCGGGTGTCAAGCTGTTTCGAATCGACTTTGCTTTCTCGAGATGTGCCAATGCATTGGTTTTGCGAGGCAACAAGACGGTTTCCAAGCAAGCAATAGCTTCGCTGTTGATACTTCGCCGGTTCGCCTCGGCGGAAGATTTCAACTGACCGTAAACATTCTCAGGAATGCCTTTTAGAGTGATGGTGGTAGACATATTGTGCCCTCAATTGGTTTCATTTTGGTTCCTAAATGGATGTATGTCAATCAAGCATTTGCCACTGTCATGTTCTTCACGATGAAAACGCAGCAATGTCGTAAGCCAAGCTCAGGACTTTGGGTGCTAAATTACTTCTCAGCCCTGCTCCAGGGAAATACCATTTAGGAGACTTGCATCATGTGGAAACTGGCTTTGGGATTTGTAGTGTTCGCGGCTTTGGCTTTGTTTATCATTTTCAAAGCAGGCGACAAAGTGGACATGAGCGGCGAAAAGCACGGCAGCGAAGCCACTCATGAGGCTGAACCGGCTAAACCGGCAACGCCTGCTGCGCCTGAAACACCCGCAGCACCGGCACCCGCCAGTAAGTAACTGGCCAACTGGCTGTTTAAATTGCTAGCAATGACAGCATTGCAAGCATAGAATGCGCTCTAGGGGGACTTATGAGCACATTGACCATTCGCAATATTGACGATGCCACCAAGGACAAACTGCGCCAAGCGGCAGCCTCGCATGGCCGGTCCATGGAAGAAGAGGTGCGCACCATTTTGCGCAACGCCTTGGCGCAAAGCACGCCTACCGAAGAGTTGGGGAACCGGATTCATGCCAGGTTTGCAGCTTTGGGCGGTTATGAACTTGAATTGCCCGCCCGCACCGAACTACCTCGTGGCGTTGATCCCGACAGAGGCGCTTCGTCTTGATCCTGATCGATACCAACGTGGTGTCTGAGTTGATGCGGCCCGTACCGTCAACGCGTGTTTTGCAATGGCTGAACCTCCAGCCTTCACGGGAAATATGGCTATGCAGTGTGGTGGCCTGTGAATTGCTGTTTGGCTTAGCTAGGCTGCCTGAGGGTGTCCGCAAACAACAATTAACCCGTACGTTGTCCTTGATGTTGTCTGAGGACTTTCAAGACAGGGTGCTGGCTTACGATTTGGAAGCTGCTGTTGTTTACGCGGATTTGGTGGCCAACCGAGAAAGCCAAGGTAGGCCGATTTCTTTGGCTGATGCACAAATCGCATCCATTTGTTTGACTCACCAGGCAAGTCTTGCCACCCGCAATACCAAAGACTTTGAAGGTTTGGGATTGACGCTGATCAACCCGTGGTTAAACCATTAACC
>CANGCZ010000187.1 GCA_947452325.1 Comamonadaceae bacterium
GGCTGAGCAAATCGTCGGCCCGGCCGTGCAAGAGTTTGGCCATGAAATCGGCGCTGGCCGGGGCCACCAAAATTACATCGGCTTCGCGACTGAGGTTGATATGCGCCATGTTGTTCGGTTCGCGCGCGTCCCATTGCGAGACAAACACCGGGCGGTTGCTTAAAGCCTGCATGGTCACCGGCGTGATGAACTGCGCCGCCGCCTCGGTCATGACCACTTGCACCGAAGCGCCCTGCTTGACCAATGCGCGGCACAATTCAGCGGCCTTGTAACAGGCGATGCCCCCGCTCAGGCCGAGGACGATATGTTTATTGAGAAGTGCACCCATGGGGCGCAATGTAGCAGAGAGAATCATCATAGTTTGACTTGTTTTTAATTTATTAAAGACAATATATTGTCTTTTCAATACCTATAAATGCAATAATAGGTTATATGATATCCATTGAATACAAAACCCCGGCGCAGATTCTGCAACACATAGGCTTACGCGCCAAATCTGCGAGGCTCAGGGACAACATGTCTCGCAAAACCTTGGCCGAAAAAGCTGGGATATCCGAGGCTTCGCTCAAGCGGTTCGAGACCACCGGTCAAGTCAGCTTAAGCAGTTTGGTCCAACTGTTGACGGCTTTGGACAGACTGGCCGAACTGGATGAACTTCTGACAGAAAAAACGCCGCTCTCTGTGCGCGAACTCAATGACACCCGAAGACAGCGAGGCCGAAAATGAAAAAACACGTGGACCGCTTGAAAGTCATGTTCGGTGCATCACAAATGGGCACACTGGCTATGAGCGATAAAGGCCAGATTTTTTTTGAATACACACCTGAATGGCTATCCACTGGCTTTGATCTGGCACCTAGGTCTTTGGCTTTCAACGCTGTCCTGCAAAAAGCCAAAGATCCGTTGTTTGACGGGCTGCATGGGGTGTTCAACGATTCACTCCCCGACGGATGGGGGCTGTTGTTGATGGACCGCGAATTAAATCACCGGCTGGGCTGGAGTCGCCATCACATCACACCGCTGGATCGGCTGGCATACATGGGTAGCCGCGCCATGGGCGCGCTGCGCTATGAACCGGCGTTTGACAACGAACGCATTGAGGACACGGTCGATCTCTCATCGCTAGCGTCCTCGGTTGAAACGGTGCTCTCGGGTTCGACCGAAAATGTATTCAACCAGTTGCGCATACAAGGCGGCTCGCCGGGCGGCGCGCGCCCCAAGGTGACGGTGGCCTTGTCCGACACCTCGCCGGTATGCTTATCCGGCTTTCATCACATCCCAGAGGGCTACCAACATTGGATGGTGAAGTTCCGGTCTCAAGAAGACCCGCAGGATATGGGGCAGACGGAGAAGACGTATGCGGATATGGCCCACATCGCAGGGCTTGGTATGCCGCCAACCGCGTTGCTGCCAGTCAAAGTCGGTTCCACCGAAGAGCACTATTATGCGGTGCGCCGGTTTGACAGACATGGCAATGAACGTCGCCACATGGTGACCATGGCTGGGCTGTATTACGCCGATTTCAGAACACCTTGCCTCGACTACAAAGACATTTTGGGTGCCACGTCTGTGCTCACCAAGGACGCCAGGCAAGTTGAACGCGCTTTCAGGCTCATGACATTCAACGTGCTGACGCACAACAAAGACGATCACGCCAAAAACTTTGCCTTTGTCTACGGCCCAAACGGATGGGAACTGTCTCCTGCCTACGACCTGACGTTTAGCCAAGGTATGGGCGGTGAACACACCACGGCGATTGCTGGCAGCGGCAACCCCGGGCGGGATAAGTTGATGGACATTGCAAGCGCGTTTCGGCTTGAGGCTGGCGCAAAAATCATTGAAGAAGTGCGCCATGCGGTTTCATTGTGGCCCACGCTGGCGCGTGAAAACGGTGTCAGTCAACTAACTCTGCATACGGTGCAAGCCGAATTGCAATCAATTGATCGCCGTTTTTAGTATCAGACGAAGTACACACACCTGAACGCATCGCAATGCGCCATCGCGACCGGCCTGTTGTCGCGCAAATGGGCTGGACAAAACCACTGAATAACTGTGGGGTACCAGTTGTTCGTCCTTGACACATCGAATTGTCTGCCCTCAACACCTCCCCCCTATAATCTCTTTTTCCACCTACAGGGAACCGTGCGTTCCCGCTTTGGACATGACCAAATTTGTGTTTGTCACCGGCGGTGTGGTGTCTTCCCTGGGCAAGGGAATTGCCGCCGCCTCTCTTGCCGCGATTCTTGAATCGCGGGGCCTCAAAGTCACCCTCATCAAGCTGGACCCCTACATCAACGTCGACCCCGGCACCATGTCACCGTTCGAGCACGGCGAGGTGTTTGTCACCGAAGACGGTGCCGAAACCGACTTGGACTTGGGTCACTACGAGCGCTTCATCACCACGCGAATGCGCCGCACCAACAACTTCACCACCGGCCAAATTTACAAAAGCGTGCTGGAAAAAGAACGCCGGGGCGACTACCTCGGCACCACGGTGCAAGTCATTCCGCACATCACCAATGAAATCCAAGACTTCATCAAGCGCGGCGCGGGCGTGGGCACACCGGACGCGGTGGATGTAGCCATTGTCGAAGTCGGTGGCACCGTAGGCGACATCGAATCGCTGCCGTTTTTAGAAGCCGTGCGCCAGATGAGTCTGCGCATGGGCCCGCACCACGCGGCTTTTGTGCATTTAAGTTATGTGCCTTGGATTGCAGCGGCCGGTGAACTCAAAACCAAGCCCACGCAGCACACGGCGCAAAAATTGCGCGAGATCGGCATCCAGGCTGATGCCTTGCTGTGCCGCGCCGACCGCCCGATTCCGCAGGAAGAACGCGCCAAGATTTCGCTGTTCTCCAATGTGCCTGAATGGGGCGTGATCTCCATGTGGGATGTGGACACGATTTACAAAGTGCCTCGCATGTTGCACGAGCAAGGTTTGGACGCGCTTATTTGCGAAAAACTCAAACTCAATACACCACCTGCCATCCTCAAGCGATGGGACGATTTGGTGCATGCGGTGGAACACCCCCAATCTGAATTGCATATCGCCATGGTCGGCAAATACGTCGATCTGTCCGACAGCTACAAGTCGCTGAACGAAGCTTTGCGTCACGCCGGTATACGCAACCATGCGAGAGTGCATATTGAATACATTGATTCTGAAACACTGACCGCCGACAACACCTCGCAGCTTGCGCGTTTCGACGCGATACTGGTGCCCGGCGGTTTTGGCAAACGCGGCATCGAAGGCAAAATTTGTGCAGCCCGCTATGCGCGCGAACACAAAGTGCCTTACCTCGGTATTTGCTTAGGCATGCAAATCGCCACCATCGAATACGCGCGCCACGTGGCCGGCTTGAAAGACGCGAACAGCACCGAGTTCGAGCCGTACGGCCCGCATCCCGTCATCGCGCTCATCACCGAATGGAAAGACGCGGACGGCAGCATCAAGCAGCGGGATGCCAAATCTGACTTAGGCGGCACCATGCGCTTAGGCGCGCAAACCTCCAACGTGTCCAAAGGCACACTGGCGCACGACATTTACGGCGACGTGGTGACTGAGCGGCACCGCCACCGCTATGAAGCCAATGTCAATTACTTGGACAAATTGCGCGAAGCAGGTCTGGTCATCTCCGCGCTCACTCAGCAAGAACATCTGACCGAAATCGTCGAATTGCCGCGCAGCGTACACCCTTGGTACATGGGCGTGCAATTTCACCCTGAATTCAAGTCCACGCCCTGGGACGGCCACCCGCTGTTCAATGCCTTTGTACACGCCGCCCAGTCCTACCAACACGAGCGTCAA
>CANGCZ010000188.1 GCA_947452325.1 Comamonadaceae bacterium
GCGCGCGTTCAGGCGGATTGAAACTTTGGGCAAACCCATCGTGGCGATCATCGAAGGCGCGGCCTTGGGTGGCGGCGGGGAATTGGCGCTGGTGGCGCACGCGCGCTTTGTGTTGAACAACCCGAAAATTTCTTTGGGCTTGCCCGAGGTGACGCTGGGCTTGATCCCCGGCGCCAACGGCATCACCAAAATGACGCGCTTGCTGGGCGTGATGGCGGCCCAGCCTTATGTGATGGAGGGCAAGCTGTTCGGGCCGCAACAAGCACTGGAACTCGGTCTGGCACAAGGCGTGGCCGACAGCTCAGACACATTGCACGCCATGGCGCGCGAGTTCATTGCTGCGCATCCGCAATCGGCCCAGCCCTGGGACGCCAAGGGCTACAAAATGCCCGGCGGCAGCTTGAGCAGCCCGGCCATGGCTAACGGATTGGCGGTGGCACCGGCCATGTTGTTCAACAAAGCCCACGGTTTGTACCCGGCAGCGCTGGCTGTTTTGGAAGCCATGGTTGAAGGCGCACAAGTGGATTTCGATACCGCCACGCGCATCGAAACCCGCAAGCTGGTGCGGGTGATGACCGGCCAGACCGCCAAGAACATGATCACCGCGTTCTTCTTCAACATCACCGCCATCAAGTCGGGCAAATCGCGGCCCGGCAATGCTGCTGTGTGGAAGCCTGCGCGTGTGGGCATTTTGGGCGCAGGCATGATGGGCGCGGGCATTGCGTATGCCAACGCCATGCGCGGCATCCCTTGTGTGTTGAAAGACGTCAGCCTGGACAAGGCGCAACACGGCCGTGACTACACGCACAAGCTCACCTCCAAACAAGTCGACAGCGGCCGCATGGATGCGGCCAAGCAACTCCAAACCATGGCGCTGATTCAGGCGACCGACAACATGGCGGATTTGCAAGGCTGTGACCTGATCATTGAAGCTGTGTTTGAAAACCGCGCGCTCAAAGCGCAGGTGACGCAAGAGGCCGAGGCCATGCTGGCCGCAGATGGCGTGTTTGCCACCAACACCTCGACCTTGCCGGTCAGCGGCTTGGCCAAGGCAAGCGCCCACTCTGAGCGGTTTGTCGGACTGCATTTTTTCTCGCCGGTAGACAAGATGAAACTGGTGGAAATCATTCGCGGCGAACACACCAGCGACGAAACCTTGGCTCGCGCATACGACTACGTGCTGGCGCTCGGCAAAACGCCTATCGTGGTCAACGACGCGCGCGGTTTTTTCACCAGCCGCGTTTTCGGCACGTATGTGATGGAAGGCGCCGCCTTGCTGGCCGAAGGCGTGCCAGCGCCATTGATAGAACGTGCCGCCGTGATGGCGGGTATGCCGGTCGGGCCGCTGGAGGTGTTGGACGCCACGGCTTTGTCTTTGTCGGTGCAAGTGATGGAGCAAACCCGCGCCGATTTAGCGGCAGAGGGGCGCACTTATGAGGCAGGCACGGGCGAGTTGCTGGTCGAGCGCATGGTCAAAGAATTCAAGCGCAAGGGCAGGGCGGCGGGCGCCGGTTTTTACGATTACCCCGCGGATGCGCCCAAGCATTTGTGGGCGGGCCTGAAAACGCATTTCGAAAAGCCGCTGGATGCAGACCCTTTGCAAGTGCAAGAGGCGATCAAGCAGCGTTTGCTGTATCGCCAGGCGGTGGAGACAGCGCGCTGTTTGCAAGAGGGCGTGTTGACCTCCAGCCACGATGCCAACATAGGGTCTATTTTTGGCATCGGTTTTCCGGCATGGACCGGCGGGGCGCTGCAATTTGTGTACTCTGAAGGTTTGGATAATTTCATCGCCAACTGCGCGATGCTGGCCGCCAAACACGGCCCCGGGTTTGTGTTGTCTCCCGAGGTGATTCAGACCTTGAGAAATTAATTGGGGGTCAGGTTCCAATTGTTCTCGTGCCACACCGGTACGGTCGCCGCTCACTGCCGCTGCCCGCCAATGTTCGCGTCGGCCCGCCCGCCATGGCGTCGTCTGTTCGACGTTTTCTCCGATCACTTTTCTCAGGTTCGTTTCCAAGTCAAGTGTTAAAGCCGTGAATCGTCGTGAGTATCGTCGAGTCTATTTTTTACATTGAAACGATCGTTGATTGACTATTGCATTTTTTGCTATAGTTAAGTGCAATGAAAAAGAAACGCGTATTCAAGTTGAAGACCTTCTCGCGTTGGGCAAAAAAAATTTTGACTGACGAACAGCTATGCTCGGCTGCAGAAGAAATTCTTGCTTGCCAGTATGAAGCAGACCTTGGCGCCGGGGTATGTAAAAAACGCATTGCCATTTCTGGAAAAGGCAAGCGTGGGGCAACACGAACTCTGGTTGCTAACAGTTGCGCGCATGGTGTATTTTTTATGGCTGGCCGCTCAAAAAGTGACCCGGGTACTGACTTTTCAGATGCATCGGTGGCACAGGCGCAACTGATAGCAAAGGATTTACAAGCATCAACTATTCTTCAAATTGAAGATGCGATGCAGGACGGATATATAGAGGAAATTTGTCATGACTGCAAAGAAAAAAGTTGACCGGGTTTATGGTGAAATGATTGATATGGCCACATTGCTGTCAAAACGTGGCATTGTCTCAATGAAAAACCTGGAACAAATCAAGGCACTGGGAACTGCACCACCTGCTTACACTGCTGAGCGCGTGGCTGCGATCCGCATGAAAAAAGCCAAGATGAGTCAGGCGGTGTTTGCTGGATTTCTGAATGTGCGCCCATCTACTGTTCAAAAATGGGAATCTCCGGCTTCAGGCAAGCACCCTGTAGGCGCTGCGGCCAAGCTATTACAGATTATTGAGAAAAAAGGGATTGCTGCATTAGCTTGTTGATGTATCCGCTGCCCGCCAATGTTCGCTTCGACCCGCCCGCCATGTCGTGAGTCCAGTCGCAGTATTTCTCTGACCGCATTTCTGCAGTTAAAGAAATCAAGCTTCAACCAAATACATCACACAGGCCGACAGAGGGGGCGTTTTTTTCGAGCGAAAGCGCAGAAAAAAATCGCACCGGATGGTCGGCCAAAGCGTGACTTTAATAAACCAAAGCGTGACTTCAACAAACCAAAGCGTGCCTTAATTGAACCGCAAAAACACCGTCACTCCATCGCCTGATACACCAACTGCTTGACCATGCGCCGGTAATACTGACGCTGCGGCCCCGGCGTTTGCGCCATCAGCAAACCGATGACTTGCTCCTTGGGATCAATCCAGAAAAACGTGCCACCGGCTCCGGCCCAGGCGTAATCACCTTCAGAGCCCGGCACACTCGCCATGCCTTGGCCTTGACGCACCATGAAACCCAGGCCAAAGGTATAGCCTTGCACACCCATTAACAGCTCGCCCGGTTGTACCGGCGTGGCTACTTTCGGGCCCAAGTGATCAGAGGTCATCAACGCCACTGTTGTGCGACTCAGGTAACGCTTGCCGTCCAGCGTGCCACCGTTGAGCAGCATCTGGCAAAAGCGCAAATAGTCGTCCGCAGTGGTCGCCAGTCCCGCGCCGCCCGAGTCGTTACCCTGTGCCTTGGTCAGGTCCAGCATGGGCGGAAACGGTTTTTGCGTCAGCGGGTCAATCGCCAATGGCTGCGCAATGCGGTGTGCCTTGTCGGCGGGCACCACAAACGAAGTGTCTTTCATGCCCAGCGGTTGGATCAAGCGCTCATTCAACATCACGCGCAAGGGTTTTTTGCCCACCACTTCCAGCACCCGTCCCAGCATGTCGGTGGACAAA
>CANGCZ010000189.1 GCA_947452325.1 Comamonadaceae bacterium
CAGGTTTTATACCTGACAGCTCATCACTTCAAAGGGAAACCCCGTGCGCTCAAAACTCTTTGCCACTTTTATATTTTTGTTCTGCTCTGCCGCTTTCGCCGGCCCGTATGCGGACGAGTTGAAACAATGCTTTGTCAAATCCTCATCCAGCAAAGACAACATCACTTTGATCAAGTGGATGGCCAAGGCCATGGTCGCTCACCCGGCGCTGGCTGATTTTCCGGCGATCAAAAGCTCAGATAAATCGACCATCGATAAAGAATTTGCTGCTTTTGTTCAAAAAATACTGGTGGAAGACTGCAAAAAACAAACGGTTGCAACTTTTGAAAACGAAGGAATGGGTGCCTTAGAGGGGTCGCTTGAGTTATTGGCTCAGTTGGTTTTAAAAGAACTGATGTCGCAAAAAGAAGTTGCCACTGAAATCAGCGCATTTACCTCACACATAGACCAAGGCAAGCTCATCGCCGCATTGATGAGCATCAGATAAAACATTTCCAGTTCTTGTTTGGACTGCCTTGGTTATTCCGTCTACACAAGCACTGCTATCATGCTTTCATGAGCCGATTCAACACCACTTTCGAGATACATCTGCATGGCACCGTTCCTTTGCGGGAAGAGGTGACCTTTGACCAGTTGCAGGATGCGTTGCGCCCGATCTGGGTGTATGCCGGTGCTCGCTCGCTCACCGAATGTGCTGACAGTTTTTACGAGGAAGAGCCCGGTATTCGCTTTGATGTCAACGACCATTTGTTGCAGATCTGCTGGACCATCAAGGGCGAGGACGATTTCCGTCAGGTGCTTGACGATATGTGCATGGGCTTGAACGATTTAACCATGGCCGGTGCCGCACTGGAAGTCACTTTTTACGATGCTGAGTTTGATGACGAAGACGAGGCCCAAGGCCGAGATTCTCGCGATGATTTTCTGATGCTGTTTGTCGGTCCTACACCGGCCGCCATCATGCAAATTCAGCGTGATTTGCTGGTGCAGGATTTGATCACTCTCATGGAGCGACACTTTGATGCCTCCGAGCTCGGTGACGTGGTGCTTGAAGTTGATAAGTTGTTCAGCTTGCGTTTTGATTCGCTGGTGAATTCCTTAGAAATCAGCAAGCCGCCCAAAGGCTCTGGTGGCGGCTCCGGCGGTCACGGCGGTCGTCGTCCGCGCCATTTGCACTGACCGATCCTCAGGCTTTGACTCACACTTGTCGCACGGGCAGGCTTAGGTTCAGCCAATGGCTGACCGCTTGTTGAAGGTTGCTGGTTTCTCCGGTGGCCAGCAACTGACACTGCCCGTCTTGATTCTGGGCTGTCAATCCTTTTTCCATCAGCACCTGTTGCACCCGTTTGGCCACCGGGGCACCTGGCTCCAACAGACGCACAGACATCCCAGTGAGTGACTGAAGCTCGCGGCTGGCAAACGGGTAGTGGGTACACCCCAGCACCAGCGTATCTATTTGTCCTGCGGCATTACCGAAAGCGCCCATTTGCGCAAGGTATTGACGGCATAGGCCAAGCACTGCCGAATTGCCGCCGGTTTGCCATTGTTGTTCAATCGCGTCTGCCAGACCTTCGCAAGCTTGCAAAACAAATTCTGTGTCTGTGGCTTGCAGGCGGTCCAGCAATTCCAAAAATTTGCTGCTTTGTAAAGTCGCCGCAGTGGCCAGCACACCGACCTTGTGAGTGAGACTGGCAGCGGCTGCCGGTTTGATGGCGGGCTCCACTCCGAAGATAGGCAGTTCAGGGTTTTCTTGTCGCAGCACGCTGATGGCCAACGCCGTGGCTGTGTTGCAAGCCACCACCAGGGCTTTGATGGCTTGGTGCTGGCGCAACAGGGTCAAACAAGCGCGTGCCCGTTCAAGCACAAAGGCTTCGTCACGTTCGCCATAAGGTGCAAACCCGCTGTCAGCCAGATAAACAAATGATTCGCCGGGCAGTTGCTGTTGCAGTGCCTGCAAGATACTCAAGCCACCGACACCGCTGTCGAACACGCCGATAGGGCATTGAGATGCGTCTTTCATCAATGTCAATGGCTTTTCACCGCAATGCCTTTGAACTCGCCGCTGGCGATGCGTTTAGACCATTCAGCCGGGCCGGTGACGTGCGCGCTGGTGCCGCCTGCGTCTACCGCCACGGTGACCGGCATATCGACCACATCGAATTCATAAATGGCTTCCATGCCTAAATCGGCGAAGCCGACGACCTTGGCGTGTTTGATGGCTTTAGATACCAAGTAGGCTGCGCCGCCGACCGCCATCAAATAAGCTGACTTGTGTTTTTGTATGGCTTCGATGGCGGTGGGGCCGCGCTCGGCTTTGCCGACCATGGCGATCAAACCGGTTTGCGCCAACATCATCTCGGTGAATTTGTCCATGCGTGTGGCGGTGGTCGGACCGGCAGGGCCTACGGCTTCATCGCCTACGGGGTCGACCGGGCCGACATAATAAATCACGCGGTTGGTGAAATCCACGGGCAGAGGCTCGCCTTTGGCCAGCATGTCTTGAATGCGTTTGTGCGCGGCATCCCGCCCGGTCAGCATTTTGCCGTTGAGCAGCAAGGTTTGACCCGGTTTCCATGCGGCGACTTGTTCCCGGGTCAAGGCATTCAAATCGACACGCTGGCTTTTTTGCGTGTCAGGCATCCAATTGACTTTGGGCCAGGTGTCCAGCGCTGGCGGGTCCAGGTAGACCGGGCCGCTGCCGTCCATCACAAAATGCGCGTGGCGGGTTGCCGCGCAATTGGGGATCATGGCCACCGGCTTGCTGGCGGCGTGCGTCGGGTACATCTTGATTTTGATGTCCAGCACTGTGGTCAAGCCGCCCAGGCCTTGCGCGCCTATGCCTAAGGCGTTCACTTTCTCATAAAGCTCCAAGCGCAGTTCTTCAGTCTGCGTCAACTTTTCGCCTTGGGATGACTTGGCTTGCAACTCGTACATGTCAAGGTCGTCCATCAAACTTTCTTTGGCCATGAGCATGGCTTTTTCTGCAGTGCCGCCAATGCCAATGCCGAGCATGCCCGGCGGGCACCAGCCCGCGCCCATGGTTGGCACGGTTTTGAGTACCCAATCGACCAGGTTGTCGCTGGGGTTGAGCATGACCATCTTGGATTTGTTTTCGCTGCCGCCGCCCTTGGCCGCGACAGTAACTTCAAGTGTGTCGCCGGGCACCAGTTCAGTGAAGATGACTGCCGGTGTGTTGTCGCCGGTGTTCTTGCGCGCGAACTGCGGGTCAGCCACCACGCTGGCGCGCAAGCGGTTGTCCGCATGGTTGTAGGCACGGCGCACGCCTTCGTTGATGGCGTCATCCAAGCTGCCGCTGAAACCCTCAAAGCGCACGCCCATGCCGACCTTGAGAAACACATTCACGATGCCGGTGTCCTGACAAATCGGGCGGTGACCGGTGGCGCTCATTTTGCTGTTGGTCAGGATTTGCGCGATCGCGTCTTTGGCGGCGGCGCTTTGCTCGCGCTCGTAGGCACGTGCCAAGTGCGCGATGTAGTCCGCCGGGTGGTAGTAGCTGATGTACTGCAGTGCGGCTGCGATGGATTCAATCAAATCGTTTTGGGTGATATGGCTCATGGGTTTCAATGCTTCAAAAGGAAAATTCAGTGCGCTTCGTGTTCGTGCTCAATCGCGCGGGTTTGGTTCAGCAGTTTGTCGGTGTTGGCAATCGCCATGGCGCTGAGCAAAAAGGTAATGTGAATAACG